>JBLHLI010000005.1:0-20531 GCA_047618765.1 Enterobacterales bacterium
GTCGACCTTCTTGAAATGGAATAGATAAAGTTGTAGCAGTTAGTGCAGCCTTGATATGAGCAGGCATATCATCCGGCCCTTCAAAGGTATGGGTGTAAAGTGAATCATTTTCTATCACTAAACGATTCATCCAATTTTCTAAATCATGTTGTGCACTCGAATCGGCATTTTCTTGGATGGTCAAACTACAAGATGTATGTTTAATAAAGAGCGTACATAAGCCTTCTTCAATGCCGCTGTCTTGGATTATAGTATTAATTTTAGCGGTTATCTCAACTAAGCCCTGTCGATTAGGAGTAAGTTGAATATTTTTAATCATTTTCTGGAAACCAATATTCGTAGGGTACTCGCTGTGTAATACCACAGAGTAACTCATAGGGAATTGTACCTGCTGCCGATGCAACTTTTTCAATTGGTAACTCTTTTCCCCAAAGCACTGCCCTATCACCAATGTTAGCTGTGGTAGAGGAGCCTAGTTCAACTGTTATCATATCCATAGATACGCGACCTGCGATAGGTACTTCAACACCGTTTAACCAAACAGCTGTACCATTCGGTAAATTTCTAGGGTAACCATCACCATAACCAATACCAATTGTACCGATCCATGTATCCTCTTTGGCCATCCAGCTTGCACCATAGCCAACTGTTTCGCCCGCCTTAATATGTCTAATTGCAATCAGTTCAGACACCAAGGTCATCACAGGCTGCAAACCATGTCTTTGGCCATCATCTAGAGCAGAGGTGTCTGCTAATAACGGAGATACGCCATAAAGCAAAAGACCGGGGCGCACTAATTGAAAATGAGCTTCTGGCCAGGCTAATATCGCAGCAGAATTTGCCATAGAAATTGGATACTGCTTTTTTTCAGGATTAATCGTAGCTAGCGTTGCTTTCAATAGTTTAACTTGTTGGGTGGTCATCAAAGATTGTGCATCATCAGCACAAGCCAGATGTGACATGATGACTATTCCATCAACCACTGGCATATTTTCAAGTCTATTTAAAGCTGATTGAGATTGTTCAGCTGAGAATCCTAGTCGATGCATGCCGGTATCGATTTTTAACCATACTGTTATTTTATGCTCACCAGATAGTTTTTCTAGAATATCTAATTGACTGCTTTGATGAACAACAAGACTAAAACCGTAATCAATGATTGCCTGAATTTCATCGTTACCGAAAAATCCTTCTAAGAGTAAGATATCGGTCTTAACTCCACCTTCTCTGAGGATAATCGCCTCTTCTAAACAGGCAACTCCTAGACATGAAACGTCACTGAGTTGTCGTCCTATTTCAAGAATACCATGACCATAAGCATCAGCCTTCAGCACAGCCATTATCTCGGACTTAGGCGCTAGTGCTTTAATCATTTTAAGATTATGCTGCAGCGATGCGATATCAATGATGGCTTTAGTGGCTCTCATTGGCAGATTTATTGATACTCATCCATACCAGGATCGGCATAGTTATCAAAACGTGTGTAGCGTCCCTGAAAGGTTAAGAAGACTTTTCCAATTGGACCGTTTCTTTGCTTACTGAGAATGATCTCAGCCATGCCTTTGTTTTCAGTATCTTCGTTATAGACTTCATCACGATAAATAAAGGTGATTACATCAGCATCCTGCTCGATTGAACCCGATTCACGTAAGTCAGCCATAACAGGTCTTCTATCTGCACGTTGTTCCAAGGAACGGTTCAACTGAGATAGAGCAATCACAGGAACACTTAATTCTTTAGCGAGGGCTTTTAGAGATCGAGAAATTTCTGATACTTCCAAAGTACGATTATCACTCATGCCCGGTACGCTCATTAACTGTAGATAATCGATAACAATAAGTGATAAGCCACCATTATCACGAGCAACACGCCGAGATCGGGCGCGCACCTCTGCTGGACTTAAGTTAGCACTATCATCAATGTACATCTTGCCGCTTTCTTGTAAGATGTTAAAAGCGCTGATTAGCTGTGCCCAGTCTTGATCATCCATCTGTCCACTTCGTATTCGACTCTGATCTACTCGACCAAGGGAGGACATAGAACGCATCAGTAGTGCATCGGAGGGCATTTCCATACTAAACACTAATACTGGTTTTTCAGCGGTTATAGCAGCATGTTCGGCGATATTCATCGCGAAAGTCGTTTTACCCATAGATGGTCGACCAGCAACAATGACTAAATCTGCAGGCTGTAATCCTGTAGTCATTTTATCATAAGCGTCGAAGCCCGTTGCTAAGCCGGTAATACCACCTTTAGATTCGTTCATTTGCTCAATACGTTTCATGGTCTCTTTTAAAAGTAATGGTAGATCTTTTGGACCCTTACCATCATGGGAACGTTTCTCAGCAATTTTGAAAATGCTTGTTTCTGCAAAATCGAGTAACTCAGTACTCTTTCTGCCTTCAGGATTAAAACCGGCATCAGCGATTTCATTCGCAGCCGAGATCATCTCTCTAATAAGTGCTCTTTCTCTGACCACATCTGCATAAGCATGGATGTTTGCAGCACTGGGTGTATTTTTTACCAGTTCCGCTAAATAATCTAAGCCGCCCGTATCATCACCATGACCTTGTAAATCAAGATGTTCTGAAACGGTAATAGCATCAAGGGGTGACTGCAAATTGGCAAGCGTTGACATGGAACGGAATATCATTCTATGGTCACGACGATAAAAATCATCTTCAACAATTAACTCTTCAACAATTTCCCAAGCATCATTATTCATCATAAGGCCACCCAATACTGATTGCTCAGCTTCTAGAGAATGAGGTGGGAGTTTTAAACTAGCGATTGTTGATTTATCTGCTGCCATGAGATGTTAGATACCAAAAGTTGAGTGACTAAATATTGCTAAGCCTATATTGCTCTATAATTTATTATTAGGCAATAAAAACGCCATTGTGCCAGTGGCGCAACAGCGTTTCAATGTTCTGAATAAAATAAATCTAATCAGAACGATTTATACAAATAGCTTTTAAACTATTTTACAATGCTAATCTTCTATAAAGACGACAACTTTAACCAAAGCTGTTACTTCAGTGTGAAGAGAGATTGTATATTCGTATTCACCGATTGAATGAATTGCTCCATCAGGCATTGAAACTTCGCTTTTCTCGAGTTCAACATCAACCAGTTCATTTACTGCTGCAGCAATATCGCGAGTACCGATAGAACCAAATAACTTACCTTCGTCACTTGATTTAGCAGCCATCTTGATTGTTAAGTCTTTAAGCTTATCAGCACGGGTTTGGGCAGCAGCTACAACTTCTTTAGCTTTAGCTTCTAGCTCAGCACGACGTTCTTCAAATACTTTAACGTTTGCATCATTTGCTGGTACGGCTTTACCTTGTGGAATTAAAAAGTTACGTCCATAACCAGAACGAACGTCAACTTTTTTTCCAAGACCGCCCAGGTTTCGGATGTTTTCTAATAAAATCAGTTCCATCTTTATTACCTCAATTTAAGTAGCGCTAGGCTTACTCGTGGCTGTCTGTGTAAGGCAGAAGGGCAAGAAATCTTGCACGCTTAACTGCACCTGCCAACTGACGTTGGTATTTAGCTTTAGTACCAGTGATACGACTAGGTACAATTTTACCGGTTTCGGTAACATAATTCTTCAGAGTTGCTAGATCTTTATAATCGATCTGATCAACTCCCTCTGCTGTAAAACGGCAGAACTTACGACGTCTGAAATAACGTGACATATTCGTTTCTCCTAATTAGTCAGCGACAAGGATTACTCCTTGTTAGCTTCCTCAGTTGATTCTTCAGCTGGAGTTTCCTCAGCTACTGGTGTCTCTTCAACTGCTGGAGTTTCCTCAGCAGCAACTTCCTCTGTAGCAACAACAGCTTCAGCTGCAGGCTCTGACTTCTCTTCTTCAGAAGATTCAGTACGACGAGGTGCTTCTTTTCTTTCCTCTTTGATTTTTATAAGAGGTGAAGCTTCAGTAACAGGATTCTTCGTACGGATAACCATATTTCGGATAACGGCATCGTTAAAACGGAAAGCTTCTTCAAGTTCAGCAATAGGTTCAAATCCACATTCTGCATTAATTAGAACGTAGTGAGCTTTGTGAACTTTATTGATAGGGTATGCCAATTGACGGCGTCCCCAGTCTTCTAGACGATGGATAGTTCCATCTGCTTTGGTAATGATTTCGCTATAGCGCTCAATCATACCTGGTACTTGGTCACTTTGATCTGGGTGAACCAAGAACACGATTTCGTAATTTCGCATTGTATGCTCCCTTCGGGGTCCAGCCACTCACTTTGTATTACTTATACAAGCAGTGATGTAGCAAGGAGTGAAAAAAAATGACTCAACAACCATACTTTTAACTAAGTTGCTGACTCAAGGACGCGCGATTATACGGTTATATCAGCTTTGGATCAACTGCTTTTGAATAATAGTTACAAATAGAGATAGTAATCCACCTGAATATAATTTCTCTTAAATTATTTTGCAACTTTTAAAACTATTTCGAAACATCTTCGTATTAGTGCATATAGATTATCGATAAGTACGTTGTCTTGATGCTACTCTGTATACTGAGGACGCACGACAATTCAAAGGAATTCTGATTCTAGATGACAGATGAAAATGTATTAATGATGCAAGTAAAAGATGGCCAGCTTGACTCCCTTGCTGTTCTATTTGAAAACAATCAAGTCAGATTGTTTAATTACTTTCTGCGCATGGGAAATAGCCGAGCACTGAGCGAAGACTTTGTCCAAGAAACATTCATGAGAGTCTTGGCTCACAGGACCAGTTTTTCGGGCGACAGTAGTTTTCGTTCTTGGGTATATCGTATTGCAAGAAATGCTGCGATAGATTATTTCAGAAAAAATAAAAACGCTAACAAGCTTGATGAATTAAAAGAAGAGCAGCTTAGAGGTCAAGGTGAGATAACTGAATTGCTAGAATCCGAGCAAAAGCATCAGTTATTTAATAAAGCACTTGAATCAATTTCTACTGAACATCGTGAAATCATAATTTTAAGTAGATTTCAACAATTGAAATATGAAGAAATTGCAGATTTATTAGAATGTAATTTAAACACTTTAAAAACACGAATGCGCAGTGCTATTAGTCAACTAAAAAGTAGCTATCAGCAATTAAGTTGTGAGGAATAACTATGAACGATGAACAAATTATCCAAGCAAAAATTAGCTTTCTAAGTGGCGAGTCCCAAAATGATCTGTCAGCTGAAATGAATGACTTCGTGGCTAAGGACTCAACTCTTGAGCAAGAATTAAACTTTATTGAAAAGTTTTGGAACTCAACAAAGGAAGTAACTGATGAACTTCCATCGTCTCAATTAAGCAATAATTTTTACGCGATGTTAGACCAAGCGAAATCAGTCCAGCAGTCTACTCAACAAACTAATCAACGAGCAATCGAAGCGTCAAAAGAAAAAAATAAATCAACTTTTTTTCAATTAATTGAAAACCTTTTCACTGCTAAACCCGTATTACAGTTTGCAACAATCATGATGGTATTCACTCTTGGATATTATCTGAATCAACCGCAATATAACGAGCATGATGAAGCAATGGCAAATTTACAAAAACAGGTAACAACATTGAATTCAATGGTCGCACTATCAATGATTCAGAAAAGTTCTGCAAGTGAACGGTTAGCGGGTGTTTCTTATTCTAAACAGTCGAATGTCGAAGATGAAACGTTAACAATGGCTTTAATCGAACTACTTAATTCAGATAGTTCATCGGCTGTACGATTAGCTGTTATCGATGCTGTCTATACAAGAGGGTCAATTTTAAATTTACAAGACAATCTACTAGAGAGTATTCCAAAACAAAGTAATGCTCTTGTACAGATGGGACTGATTCGCTTGATACTAGAGAAAGGTGATGCATTAGGTAAACGACAAGTCATTGAAATGAAAACTCTTGATTTATTAATGCCCGAAGTAGCTGATTTTATCGAACAAAATAAAGCTGTGATTGCTATTTAAATCAAAAGCTAAGATTACATATCATCAATACATAAATTTGAATTATACAGAGGTAAGAAAAATGAAAAATATATTATTGTTAAGCTTATTAACATTAATGACCGGAGCAGTTACTTATGCAGCTCCGATAACTAAGTCTTATAAACTGGACTTGTCGGCACCTGGAAAACCAGTGAATTTTGATGTTGATTTATATAATGGCTCTATCAGTGTTGAAGGATATGATGGTGAAGTAGTTGAAGTAACTGCAACTTTTGAAGAGCTCGATAAAGTATCTAAAGATGACTCTAAGAATACAAAAAGTGATTCTGACAATTCAAAGAAGAATGAAAAATCGAAGCGTTCTACTAAGGGATTAAAAAGAGTAGAAAATAGAACCGTTAGATTAGAAATAGAAGAGAATAATAATAGTATTGAAATCAGTAGTGACATGCAAAACCGTCATATAAAACTAGTACTTAAAGTTCCAACACGCTCCAAAATGGAATTATCAACATTTCGAGGGAACTTTATCAATGTTACCTCAGTTACAGGTGCTCTTGAGTTATCTAGTCACAGTGGAAGTATTACCGCTAGTAATATCAATGGCCCTATAGTTGCTGAGACCTTTCGTGGAGAAATTATTGCTAGTTTCAATAAATTCAGTAAAGACAACCCTACATCATTTACAAGCCACAACGGCAGTATAGATGTCACTTTACCTTCTAAAACTAAAGCCCGCTTTGAAGTAAAATCTTATCAAGGTGAAATATTTTCAGGACTTGATGCAGAATTTCTTCCTGAAGATGAAAATGGTAACAAGGTTAACAAAGGAAATAAGCAAAAAATCGTTATCGGAGGTCTCATGGCTGCAGAAATCAATGGCGGTGGTCAAAAGATTTCAATAAGCACTTTTGGTGGTGATATTTATCTAAGAAAGAAATAATTACCTCTTTCAAGACTAGGTGCTGCTACAATGAAATACTTAATCTAGTAAAGGTGGCAGCCATTAATTATCCAATAAGAACTGCATTGCTCTCTGATCAAGACGCAATCACAGCTTTAATCAAAAAGTCAGTAAGGGTGCTGGCTTTAAGTGATTATTCTTCTGAACAAATTGAAGGTGCACTAAAAAGTGCTTGGGGACTTGATACTCAGCTTATTAGAGATCAATCCTATTTCGTAGTAGAAGATAATAATAACGTCATCGCCTCAGGTGGATGGAGTTTTCGTAAAACATTATTTGGTAATAATAATGAATCAGGTCGTGATGCACTGAAACTCGATCCTCTACATGACTATGCAAAAATCAGGGCCTTTTTTGTGGATCCAGACTATTCAAGACAAGGCATAGGCTCATTGCTTATGACTCATTGCCAACAAGAAGCTATCGATAAAGGGTTTTCGAAACTTGAACTGATGTCAACCCTACCAGGCAAACACTTATATGAATGTCATGGATTTAAGGGTGAAGAAGTGGTCCCATATAAAATCAATGAGTCTCTTTCAATTGATTTTGTTCCGATGACCAAGCAGCTTTAGTTTTAAGAGTTAACGTTCATCGGGTTTTATTTTCGTTTCAATATATTTAACGACTTCTTGGGAATTGTTTTCAACTGCATAATCATGAAAACTTTTACCCTCACAACGAATTGAAGGATAAATTTTACGTAATTTTAAACGAGCATCTTTTAACTTTTTTCTAATCCTGCTGCGGTAGTCAATTTTTGCATAATCGCAGAGGACTCCAATAAAGATATCCGCGTCACTTCTTGCAGCTGTTAACTTACTGGGTAAGAATAAAAAAATTAATAAAAACGTAAGTACTAAGAGTGGATATTTCGGCATTAATAAAACCCCATGTTTAAAGTTTAAGTCGATAAGATTAAGTATAGACTATATATTTAACTTTGGTGTCGTTGCCTAACAACCTCATACAAACAAATTCCTGTGGCCACTGAAACATTTAAACTAGAGACTTCACCCGCCATAGGTAACTTTATTAAATAGTCACAATTTTCACGGGTTAGACGCCTTAGTCCTGCCCCTTCTGCGCCCATTACAATTGCCATTGGTCCTTTGAAATCAATTGAGTAAACTGTATCTTCAGCTTCTCCTGCTGCTCCTGCAATCCAAATACCAGCCTCTTTTAGAGTTTCCATAGCACGGACTAAATTTGTAACCTGACAAATAGGCATGGTCTCAGCAGCGCCACAAGCTACTTTTCTAACACTAGAGGTTAATCCTACTGAACGATCTTTTGGTGTTATCACTAGATCCACTCCAGCTGCGTCAGCACTACGTAAACAAGCACCAAAGTTATGGGGATCTGTTACGCCATCTAGCAATAAAATCAAAGCCGTGCCCTTTATTGATTCAAGAAAGGATGGCATCTCATTTTCTTTTATAATTCGAC
Source organism: Enterobacterales bacterium (assembly GCA_047618765.1). Classification (GTDB taxonomy): domain Bacteria; phylum Pseudomonadota; class Gammaproteobacteria; order Enterobacterales. The sequence goes on from JBLHLI010000005.1 coordinate 8,371, forward strand.
CCTGAGCCTCTTCAGAAGACACATTGGCATAAGCAATTACACCTTGATGACTTTCAGAATTTGCAATCGAATCTAGTTCTTTTCGGTTAACCTGACGAAAAGGAATTCCTTTAGCTTGTTTTACTAATCTAGACAGGCGTTTATCATGACGACCTTTTAGCACAACCATTTCGGTGATGCCATGGCGATTATTTTTTAATAAGGCTTCAACAGCATGTATACCAAAGACAACATCTAAGCTCATTTTCTATTTCTCCTAACTTTTTTCTTAGCCGAATCATTTAGCTTTTTAGTAGCTTTTTTTGTTGTTTTAGATTTCTTTTTAGGTGTTCTACTTACTGTTGAATTTGCTGGTTGAGAATCTGTTTTTGATGATTTTGATTTTTTATTCTTAGCCGTCTTGATTTTTTTCTTTGCAACAAAAGGCTCAGAAATTATAACTCTTGCTTTAGGGCCCGTCATTTCATGACTAACGCATTCAAAGTCGATTTTACGTTCATCGAGATTAACTTCTACAACTTTTATTCGTATCTTATCACCCATGCGAAGTACTTGACCGGTTCGCTCACCACTAAGTTGTTGTGAAACCCTATCAAAATGATAATAGTCATTGTTTAGCGCCGTAACATGAACCAAACCTTCAACATAAATATCATCTAGTCTGACGAAGATACCAAAGGCTGAAACCGCACTGATTTTACCGTTAAACTCTTGGCCAATTTTCTCCAGCATAAATTCACATTTAAGCCAGGTCATAACTTGGCGAGTGGCCTCATCAGCTCGTCGCTCAGTAATCACACTGTGCTCACCCTGGGCAGTCATCTCTTTAAGACTGTAACTTTTACCAGATTCGATACCACAAAGTTCAGCATTTTCTGTTTGCAGTAAGGCTTTAATGGTTCGATGTACGAGTAAGTCAGGATAACGTCTAATAGGTGAGGTAAAATGTGTATAGGCAGGAAGAGCTAATCCAAAATGACCAATATTATCGGGACTATAAACCGCTTGGCTAAATGAACGCAGTAACATAATCTGGATCTGCTCTGCATCTGGCCGATCAGCCACTTCATTCAATAATTTTTGATAATCTTCTGGCCCAGGCTCATCTCCACCTTCAAGCCCTAATCCATGCATCGCTAAATAAGCTCTAAGAGATTCAAGTCGTTGAATACGAGGACCATCATGAATTCGATAGATACCGACCGCTTTTTTCTTAATGAAAAAACGTGCCGCTGAAACATTGGCAAGAATCATACATTCTTCGATTAACCGGTGGGCGTCATTCCTAACAACAGGAACAATCTCAGCAATTTTTCTCTCAGCGGTAAACACTATGCGTGTTTCGATGGTATCAAAATCAATTGCACCACGCTTTTTACGTGTCTTGAGCAATTGCTTATATAAACGGTGTAATTCTTCTAAATGCCCAACAACTGGCTCAAGCTCTTTTCTAGTTTCAATATCACCTTCAAGGACGGCATTAACTTGACTATAGGTTAAACGACCATGAGAGCGCATTAACGCAGGATAAAATTGATAACCTTTAAGTTTACCCTGCTTGCTGATAGTCATTTCACTAACCATACAAAGCCTGTCAACATCAGGATTTAACGAACAAAGGCCATTGGATAAAATTTCAGGAAGCATCGGAACAACATGCCCTGGAAAATAAACCGAATTACCTCTTTTAAAAGCTTCTTCATCAAGAGCATTACCCGGTCGTACGTAATGACTTACATCTGCAATAGCAACCCATAATCTCCAGTCGCCATTGTCCTCTTTCACACAATGCACAGCATCATCAAAGTCTCGAGCATCAGAACCATCGATAGTCACTAAAGGAAGTTTACGCAGGTCAATACGGCCTTTTTTATCTGCTTCAGCAACTTTCGGTGTCAGTTGATTAACTTGCTCTAAAACATTATTAGGCCACTCATGGGGAATATCATAACCACGAATGGCAACATTGATTTCCATACCAGGATCCATATGATCACCAAGTATCTCAAGAATATTACCGACGGGTGGAGAATGACGTCCAGGTCTTCGGGTAATGTCAGCTACAACAATTTGCCCTTCTGAAGGTTGCAACGATTGGTTAGGCGGAATATGAATGTCTTGAGTAATTCGGCTATCATCAGCGACAACAAATGCTGCATGGTCTTCAAGATGGTAACGCCCAACCACTCTTTCAATACCCGATTTGAGCACTTTGACGATAGCAGCTTCAGTTTTACCTTTCCAGTTTTCACCTTTAAGCCTCACTAAAACTTCATCGCCGTGCATGGTTGCTTGCATTTGTCTTGGTGATAAAAACCAGTCTTCCGTCTTATCATCAAAAATCACAAAGCCAAAACCATCACGATGCCCTTCGACACGACCTTGTTTCAAATCGAGATGATTAATCAAAGCAAAGCGACCTTTACGATCACGCATCAATTGTCCATCTCGCTCCATAGCATTTAAACGCCGAGACAGAGCGACTTCAGCTGCGTCACCTTTTAGCTTAAGATCCTTCTTTATTGAAATAAAGTCTCCCGGTGCTTTTTGCTTTTCCAAGTAGTCAAGAATGTGTTCTCTACTAGGAATAGGATTTTCATAACGCTCAGCTTCGCGTTTTTTGTGGGGGTCTTTATCGTGGTCAAATTTACTCATTAATTTTTTACTTTATTTATCTTTCGTTAGTTTCATCTTAAGCATAGCTGAAGATTTAATGTTTCTCTAAAATTATTGGGTGGATTTTATACAGTTTCTAATTTGAACGCTATGTAAATCAAGGATTTACAGCAAATATGTCTAGATAACCGCCATTAAGGTACAAATACACTTAATAACATCCTATCTAAACGGCAAAGTACACAGATTCAGTTGTTAATAGGCCTTTCAGCAGGTCTCGGAGGCATGGATGCCGATGGAAGCCTACATGGATGTATTCACGGCGTCCTGTAGAAAGATCTATTAACACCTGAGTCTCCAGATATTTGAGAGTTCCTAATGTTTTAAAGCATTCAACAACGACTAATTGGACATTTATATACAGACTCTATATTCTATTTTATTCCATAATTTTCAATTAAAGTATTGATTAAAGTATCAACTAAATAAGCCAATAAAGCATCAAATCATGTAATAACAATAAAGGATATATTATGAAATTGCTTAAACCTCTCAGTTTATTATTTTTCGGCATTATGATAATTGCCTGCTCTGAACAACCTAAAGAAGCCAATCTTAACGATAAAGCAGAAGCACCAGCACCAGCACCAGCAAAAGAACAGCAACGTTATTCAGCAGAAAGCTTTTTTGAAACAACCTCATTCTTTGGCAGCAATATCAACGCAGAGGGTAATAAAATTCTTGTAAATTCCGATGAATCAGGAATTTACAATAGTTATGCTATGCCAGTTGAAGGTGGAACTAAAACAGCGTTAACTCATTCAAAGGCTGATTTGAATATTGGTGTTTCTTGGTTTCCCAAAGATGACAGAATTATTTATCGAGCCGATCAGGCTGGAAATGAACTAGACCATGTATTTGTGCTTGAGTTAGATGGCACATCAAAAGATTTAACCCCCGGAGAAGAATTGCGTGCTAGATTTGTATCTTGGACAACAGATGGTGCAACTTTTTACATCACGACGAATGAGCGCAATCCAAAGTTCTTTGATCTTTATCGTTATAAAGTCAGTGATTATAGCCGAGAGCTAATCTTCCAAAATGATGAAGGTTATAGCATCGATGCAATCAGTGGAAATGGTCGATGGTTAGCTTTAGGCAAAGTACGAAATAATGCCGATTCAAATATATTTCTTGCTGATTTAGAATCCGACGAAACCATACCAAGTCTTATTTCAGAACATAAAGATAGTGCTAATTTCAATGCACTAATATTTTCTCGAGATAATTCATCACTGGTTTATAGCACTGATCAAAAAGGTGAATATTCTGAAGCCTGGACATACACACTCAATGATAAAAAACACAGCCTTTTAGCGAAAGATAACTGGGATGTTTTTTATGTCAATTATAGCAACGATGGACGCTATCAAATTGTAGGAATTAATGCGGACGCTTCAACCAAAGTAATTGTCACTGATACTACAACAGGTAAAGAGGTAACCTTGCCCACACTACCAGAAGGCACCCTAAGTCAAATTCGTTTTGCTAAGGACAACAGCAGAATGACTTTCTATATCAATGCGGATAACTCACCGTCGAATTTATTTATTTATGATATGGATGGTTCTGCAGCGAGACAACTTACCCAGGCATTAAATCCTAAAATGTCAGCCGATGAACTCGTTACAAGTAATGTGATTCGATTTAAAAGCTTTGATGATCTTTTGATACCGTCTCTTGAATATAAACCTAAGGGCGCCTCTGCGACCAATAAAGTACCTGCTCTGCTTTGGATACATGGCGGTCCTGGTGGCCAGTCAACTAAAGGATATCGTGCGGCAATCCAGCATCTAGTTAACCATGGTTATGCGATTCTTGCTGTCAATAATCGAGGTTCTTCAGGTTATGGAAAAACCTTTTACCATCTTGATGATAAGAAACACGGTGAAGATGATTTACAAGACATTGTTTACGCTAAGCGTTATTTAGAAACTCTAGATTGGGTTGACCATGAAAACATCGGCATTATTGGCGGAAGTTATGGTGGTTATATGACAATGGCTGCGATGACATTTACCAATGAGTTCGAAGTAGGTATCAATATTTTTGGTGTTACAAATTGGGAACGTACTTTAAAAAACATTCCACCTTGGTGGGAAAGCTTTAAAGAATATCTGTATGCTGAAATGGGTGATCCTGCTACAGATTCAGAACGCCACCATAAAATATCACCTCTATTTCATGCCGATCAAATTACAAAACCAGTATTAGTGGTTCAAGGTGCTAATGATCCTCGTGTACTACAGATTGAAAGCGATGAAATGGTAGCGGCAATTAAGGCTAATAATGTCCCTGTAGAATATGTTTTATTTCCAGATGAGGGCCATGGTTTTAGAAAGAAAGCTAACCGCATAACTGCGTCCAATGCCTATGTGGAATTTTTGAAAAAGCATTTGAAATAGATTAACTTAATACAATAAAAAGTCGGTCAATCTTTTATAAGGTTGACCGAACATTCAATGAACTAATTCTCAGGAGAGAATCATGTTAGAAGTAGGAAAAATGGCACCAACCTTCACCCTTGATAATCAAAATGGCGACAAAGTTGCACTAAAAAGTTTTAGGGGCGAAAAAAATGTAGTGTTGTATTTTTACCCCAAGGCTATGACTCCAGGTTGCACAACTCAAGCCTGTGGATTACGAGACTTCAATAAAGAGCTTGCTACGTTAGATGCAGTCGCCATTGGCATGAGTCCTGATGCTGTAGAAAAACTCAAGCGATTTGAAGATAAGTATGATTTAAATTTTGATCTACTAGCCGATCTAGAGCATAAAATTGCAGACAAATATGAAGTATGGGGCCTAAAAAAATTTATGGGCAAAGAGTATATGGGTATTAACCGTAGAACCTTCATTATTGGTAAAGACGGTAAACTAAAGAACATCATGATGAAATTCAAAACAACGACTCATCACGAAGACGTCATAGAGATATTGAAGACTCTATAACTAATGTAGAAAGGTAGGAAAGGCGATGCCAGAACTACCTTCTTTTTCAGTTAGTTTACTCGCGATCATATGCTTAATTGGTGGGAAATTATTACTAAATCTCAATAAAGCATTTCTTGCCATTTTTGCAGGAGCACTTTCATTGGTAAATAGTCCAACAATTTCATTTGTACCATGATAAAGAGGTTTAGTCACCTTGATGTGTTTAGACTCATAACCTTTTAGAACAGCAATACTTCCAATATCTACATCACGCTTCCTTGCACTAAGAATTTCTTGATAGAGAGTTTCTTGTCCCCTCAGACCTAGATTAAATCCATGGGCAGTAACAGGATGCATACCTACAGCAGCATCGCCAATTAAAGCATAGCGAGGTTTAACAAATTGATTAGCGTGTACCGCAACCAACGGATAACTATAACGCTCACCAACTAATGTCATATTCCCTAAGCGATTGTCAAACCATGACTTAACTCTGAGACTGAAGTCTTCAGCTGGCATGTTTAATAAGGCTTCACTTTGATCTGCTGAAACCGTAACAACAATGGAGGATAGATTGCCCTCTAAAGGAAGCACAGCAAGGGTGCGACCATACAAAAAGCACTCATGAGCAATTTGTTGATGGGAATTTTCATGTTCCATTCGACTAACAATGACGACTCGTCCAAAGTCCAGCATAGAGGTTGATATACCCTGCTTCCTTCGAGTATCAGAAAAACGAGAATCGGCTGCCACAACGAGTTTAGCTTTAACCACTGCACCATTTGATAGTATGACTTCTGAATACTCTTCATGAGTCTCAATATCAGTGACTGATGTCTCATAGATGATTTCAGTGCTATCTATAGAAGTAACTTCATCATAGAAAGCTTGACGAAGTAGATGATTAGGAATGAGATGACCTAAGGCTGAAACAGATTCATCCTTACTATCGATATTCAAACAATAGGACGATGTACCATTACTAATATTGGCAGCCCTAATAGGTGATATAGAACCTTTAGGTAGTCGCTCGAGAATACCCATTCTATCGAGAGTATCCATCGATAGATGTGTCATCGCAATATCTCTACCATCAACAGATGGCATTTCTAATGCTGCCTGAGGCGCTCTTTCTACTAATAACACTTTCATGTCACTGGCACTCAATGTACGGGCAAAACTTAGTCCAACTGGACCTCCGCCAATGATTACAATGTCATATTCCATAACCGTTCCATTGTTAATTATACTTAAACTCAACTTGAACTATAGTCTAACTCAAATTGCTCGAGTTTTAGATAAATTTATGCACTTAATACTGATTAATAAATATCGAGTAATACAAGGCTTTGATATGTAAAAATTTGCTTAAATAAAAAAGTTATCAACTTAAGTATAGGCTTGCTGTTAAAAGGTTTGAGCTAACTCAATTCCGTCCTTAATGGCTCTTTTAGCATCAAGCTCTACAGCCAAAGCAGCGCCACCAATAATATGAGTTTGTATCGCTACCTTAACGTTAGCTTCTGTGTTGTTAAGTTCTAGAGTGTTGAGCTCTTCAAATAAACTATCAGCAGATGTTTGACCTGCACAAATAATAATATGATCAACATCCAGTTGTATTTCCCTACCTTTGTGACTAATCAGTAAGCCAGATTCATTAGCTGCTAAATATTCAACCTCAGATAACATTCTCACCTGACCATCTTTGAGCATTTGACGATGGATCCAACCTGTGGTTTTTCCTAGTCCCTTGCCTAATCGACCTGGTTTTCGCTGCATTAAAATAATCTCACGACTTGGCTTTGGAATTTCTCTTTCAACGTTTTCTATACCTGAACGTGATGCTAGTGATTTATCAATACCCCAATACTTCAAGTATTCATCAACATCTGTAGAGATGTTGCTATTTTCATGCAACAGAAGTTCTGATACATCAAAGCCTATACCTCCTGCTCCAATGACCGCTACTTTCTTACCGATTTTAATGTTGCCTGATATTGCTTCAGGGTAGCTGATGATTTTAGGATTATTCTCTGTGCCTTTAAACTTAATCTTTCTCGGATTAACCCCCGTTGCAACGACTAGATGATTAAAATTTTCACTCACTAAATAAACAGCAGTTGGTTCTGTTGATAAGCATATTTTTACTTTATGTTTTTCTAACTGAACTTTAAAATATCTGAGGGTTTCTGCGAACTCTTCTTTTCCGGGTATCTTTGCTGCGAGTAGAAATTGACCACCGATCTGTTCAGACTTTTCAAATAAAGTTACGTCATGACCTTTTTTAGCTGACTCAAGAGCACAGGACATTCCTGCAACACCAGCCCCAACAACAGCTACTTTTTTAGCTGTAACTGCACGGTCACGACTAAATTCAGTTTCATAGCAAGCCTTAGGATTTACTAAACAACTTGCTATTTGTCGCTTAAAAATATGATCAAGACAGGCTTGATTACAACCAATGCAGGTATTAATTTCTTCGCCTAAGTCTTGTTCAGCTTTAAGGATAAAATCGGGATCGGCTAATAAGGGCCTAGCCATCGATATAAGATCAGCATCGCCATCACTTAAAATTTGTTCACAAACATCCGGCGTATTAATTCTATTAGTAGTAACTAATGGAACTTTTAGATGTTCTTTAGCAGCCTTAGTCACCCAACTAAAAGCACCTCTAGGTACACTAGTAGCAATAGTAGGTATTCGAGCTTCATGCCAACCAATACCGGTATTGATGACATTAATACCAGCCTTTTCTAATGCCTGACCTAAAATCATCACCTCTTCAAAACTACTACCTTGCTCGACCAAATCAAGCATAGAAAGACGAAACATCAATAAAAAATCATCACCAACCTCTTGTCTTGCCGCATCGACAATATCCACAGCAATGCGCATACGGTTTTGATAACTGCCACCATAGGCATCATTTCTTTTGTTGGTACGTTTAGCAATAAATTGATTAATGAAATAGCCTTCTGAACCCATGATCTCAACACCATCATATCCAGCCTGTTTTGCAAGAGAGCAGCTATTGGCATAATCTTTAATACTTTTTAAAATACCCGCTTTCGATAATGACCAAGGGGCAAAAGGACTAATGGGTGATTTAATTCGGGAAGGTGCTGCTGCAAAAGGATGATATGAATAGCGTCCTGAGTGAAGAATTTGCATCAGAATTTTAGAATCATATTGATGAACGGCATCAGTAATAATTTGATGCTCTTTCATCTCATTCAGGTTAGTCATTTTCGCTGCAAAGGGTAGTGCGCTGCCACGAATATTCGGTGAAATACCACCTGTAACAATCATACCAACGCCACCTTGGGCACGTCTTTTATAAAACTCAGCGATTCTTGTTATACCCTCTTTAGCTTCTTCAAGACCAAGGTGCATAGAGCCCATAATCAGTCGGTTTTTAACTTTAAATACGCCGAGATCTAGGGGACTGAGTAATTTGCTATAACGGGGAGACTGAATAGTCATTAATCAACCTTCTATTTAGACAATTATTGTAATTCAGTATGCCTACCCACATCTAAAAATGATAGGATATTATATCCATTAAAACAGCTTATTTGAGGTAATTAATTGTTTGCAGATAAAGCAAAGCTCACACAAAACGGCATTCTATATCATGGAAGTTTTAACGCTTTAGGTCATTGTTGTGAACTACAAATCGAAATCTCTGATAAACAACTTGCCCAGCAATTATTCAGTTGTGTCAGTAAAGAAGTTATTCGTATAGCTGAAAAATATACTTATAACTCAGTCGATAGTTCAGTCGATAGTTCAGTCGATAAGTCCATCGACAACATCATCACCCGAATGAACAGGGGAACAGCGGAGTCAATTATAGTTGATGCTGAAACAGCTACACTACTCGACTTTTCAGATGCCTGTTATCAACTCAGTGAAGGAAGGTTTGATGTTTGTTGCCGAGCCATACAGTCCTCTAGTCCCTCCCTGCAGACCAAGAGTCAACGAGGTTGGCAACAAATCCGATGGGATAATCCTCGTTTGCGGTTATTACAAGGCATGCAATTAAATTTCAATGCCATTATCAAAGCACATGCTTGTGATAGAGCTCTTAGCCTTGCCGGAGAAATATCAAAAATACCAATGTTATTTTCTATAGGTGGAGTACATCTGTGTAACAAGGCACGGGTATCAACTGGAGATTGGTGGCTAGAATATCTAAAGTCTACTCCCCAAAGCCCTGCTAAATCGATGCAGATTCAGCAGGGAGCCATTGTAACCCTCTACCCAATTTCCAATAAATCTGCTGACTATAGCTACTTCGACGGAAGAACCAATCAAGCCATCACAACTAGCCCAGTGGCAATAACCGTTGCAGCAGCAACTTGTACTGAAGCAAATATGTTGGCAACCCTAGCAATGCTGCAAGGTGAAAACGCTGAGCAGTACCTGTCAACAGAACAGGTAACCTATTGGATAGAGACTTAATATAACTAACAATATTAATAAAAAGATGTCTTAATCGCAATCTGAGGATATAATCTACTTTTTTAATCTTGGAACGAAAAAATGTCTAACTGTCCTTGTGGTTCAGATCAACCTTACGAAAATTGTTGTGAGCCTGCTCATACTGGCACAACCCCATCTAAAACTGCCGAGGCGCTTATGCGTTCAAGGTATTGTGCTTACGTAAAGAAATGTATCCCCTATTTAGGTGAAAGCCTTCATCCCGATCAAAGAGAAGATTGGAGCGAAGAAAATACTAAACGTTGGGCAGATAATTCACAGTGGTTGTCATTAGAAATTATTTCAACTGAAGCTGGTTTAGAAAACGATGACCAAGGTATAGTCGAGTTTGCAGCAACCTTTAAAGAAGATAACCAAAAAAATAGCCACCACGAAGTCAGCAATTTTCAGAAAATCGATAATCGGTGGTATTACGTCGATGGACAAACACCGAAACCTGAGACTGTGCGAAATGAATCACCAAAGATTGGACGTAATGATCCTTGCCCTTGTGGTAGTGGCAAAAAATTCAAAAAATGCTGTAAATAATTTTGGTTAGTTACACCTAATATATTAAACAAACAACCATTCTAGTAAAGCATATAACAATGGCAGTGTAACAAAAGCTGCTATTGTGCCGTAAGCAATCATAGCAGTCACCAAAGGTGGTGCAAGTCTCGCGTTGATCGCCATAATGCCTGCTGTCACCATCGGCGGTACCGCTGATTCAAAGACTGACACTTTAGCCATCAAATCGACTTTGTCCAATTGAATTAAAACCACTATCACCAGAATGGGAGCTATCAACATCTTCAATGTTATTCCTAAAATTAAGGGTTTAATGTATTGTTTAGGGACTTTAAATTGTAGCTGGATACCAACAATAAACATTGCTACGGGCATCATTGTCATTCCTAAATAAAGAAGGCTTTGTTCAATCACTAGAGGTAATGTCATACCACGAATTACAAAGGCTAAGACCAACGCTATAAAAGGAGGAAAAGAAACGATTGATTTAATAATATTTTGAGCATTAGTTTTCTCACTGCCATAAACAGAAAGTACAATTGCGCCATAAATAGCCAGCAAAAAAAAGTTACCTATTTGATCATAGACGACAGCAAAAGGCATTGCCTCTGCTCCCCAAAAAGCATTCACTAGGGGAAATCCTAAATAGCTTGTATTACCCAGGGTGGCAACCATCAATAGCGCACCTTTAACTTCCCTACTCCATTTAAAATAATTACTAATCGTTATAATCACAAAAATATTGAATAGTAATAAACACCAAGGGGTTAGGATGGGTAGTAAAACGGTTATATCAATTTCTAAATTTGGGATACTTATGAGAATGACAGCAGGTAGGGCAAATCTAATAATGAAGTTATTCAGAGGAACGATAGATTCAATACCAAGCCACTTACGTCGCCTGGTGATAACACCTAAAATCAAACAAAAAATAATTACGACAAATTCAGACAACTTCATGTCCTTTTCTATTATTGAGTTGTGCTAATTTGATGAACATTTTATTATAGAATAATGTTCAAAGAACTTCTTCTTGAATTTAATTTTGATTCCAAGTTTCTTCATAGTTTAGTCTGTTTGCTATTTAAACCTGAAGTAATACTTTCATATAACATTACTTTTAATAAACTTGATGCACTCTTAAAGCTATCTTTTAGAGCATTAAGAGCCATTCTTACTGTGTGATAAAAATCAGCTTTGTATTATAATAAGTCTATTAATTAAATCCCACCAACATAATTAATAAACAGGAAATAGATATTATGGAATCAAATAAATCTTTAGATGTAAAAGGCTTAAACTGCCCACTACCCATACTTAAAATGAAGAAAGCTTTGAAGGCTCTTGAAGTTGGCCAAGTTTTAGAAGTTATTACCACTGATCCAGGTTCAGCTGCAGACTTTGCTGCTTTTTGTAGGACTACAGGCCATGAATTGTTAGGTGATAATTCGACGGATGGAATATATACATTTTATATAAAGAATGTTTAACTCTCTACTTCTTAATAAGAACTTAACAATTAGAACTGAAGCATCTGTTCA
>JBLHLI010000006.1:0-18892 GCA_047618765.1 Enterobacterales bacterium
TATCATAAAATCCACCTGGTGATTCTGCAAAAGCTTCAGCAGCATCAGAGGTCAATACCTCAGCCCACATATAACCATAATATCCAGCAGAATAGCCTTCACTTCTAAAGGCATGATTAAAATGTGTTGAGCGATGACGCATCACTAACTCAGTAGGCATATTAAGAGCAGCTAAAGTTTCACGCTCAAATTTATCAGGATCTATACCCGTTGGGTCAATTGAATGGTATTTCATATCAAGTAAAGCAGAGGAAAGATATTCGGTTGTTTTAAAGCCTTGATTAAAGGTAGCTGCTTTTTTAATTTTAGCGACCAATTCTGCAGGTATTGATTCACCTGTTTTATGGTGTACTAAATACTTATTAATAACAGCGTCTGTTGTTAACCAACGTTCTAACAATTGCGATTGAAATTCTGTGTAATCACGAACACCAGAATTTAACGTTGGATAAGCAACATTTGATGAAAGGTAATGCAGGGCATGACCAAACTCATGAAAATAAGTTTCGGCATCTGACCAAGAAATTAGAACAGGCTCTCCTGGCACACCTTTAACAAAGTTAGAGTTATTGGAGGCTAATACATTGGTCCTACCTTTGTAAGTTTCATAAGAACGATAGGCTGTTGCCCAAGCGCCTGACCTTTTTCCTTTCCGAGAAAAGGGGTCAAGATACCAGAGACCAATATGTTTACCAGTCGATTTATTTGTCACTTCAAAGACCTTAACGTTTTCATTAAAAACGGGTACTGAACCTTCTGGAACGGCAGTAAATTTAAAGTCGAATAATTCTTCCGCAACATAAAACATCGCTTCACGTAACTTGCCTAACTGTAAATATTGTTTAACTTCATCAGAATCTAGATTATATTTTTCACGTCTAACTTTTTCAGAATAAAAACGATAGTCCCATGGAGCAATGGTTAACTTTGCATCTTCGCTATCTGCGAGCGCTTGCATATCAGCAACTTCTTCTTTTACTCTTGCGATAGCTGCTGGCCATACAGCTTCCATTAAATGAATCGCATTTTCAGGATTTTTTGCCATTCTGTTTTCTAAGCGCCAATCAGCATAATTTTTATAGCCTAATAACTGAACTCGTTCATGACGAAGATTCAATATTTGTGCTATCAATTCGTTATTATCAAATTCATCGCCGTTATCACCACGGTTATAATAATTATTCCATACCTTTTCACGAAGCTCACGCTCTGTGGAATAGGTTAAAAAAGGATCCATGGATGAGCGAGTATTAGTGATAGCCCATCTTGAAGGATTGCCACGTTCTTTAGCTGCAGATTTAGCAACCGTTTTAAATCCATCGGATAATCCGCTTAATTGATTCTCATCTAAATAAACAACATAATTTTCTTCATCAGCTAAAACATTGTTACCAAACTTGGTTTGTAATTCAGCAAGACGTTGGTTAATTTCAGCGGTTCGTTGTTTAGACTTTTCATCAAGAGTAGCTCCATTTCTAGCAAAACTATCATAGATAACTTGAACAAGTCGTTGTTGATCCGTATGCATGGTTTTTAAATCTTCACTTTCATAAACCGTTTTAATGCGATTAAACAAAAGACTATTTTGAGTAATTTTAGATCTGAAAGCCGAGATGATTGGAACCATTTCACTTTGAATAGCTCTAAACTCCGATGATGAATTATTGCTATTCCAAATCCCCCAATAAACACCAACTTGAGACATATCAGAACCAGTGCTTTCATAGGCAAGAATAGTATTCTCAAAAGTTGCTGGCTCAGGATTACTAGTAATTACGTCAATCTCAGCTAGGTTATTAGCCATGGCTATTTCATAAGCTGGTTTAATAGCCGCCAATTTCACTTTATCAAAGGCTGGTACACCTTGATAAGGTCCAGTCCATTTTGCCAATAAAACATTTTCATTTTCTATATTAGCCGTATTCATTGATTGTTCAACATCCTTTGTATTGACTGTTTCTTCATTGTTATTATCACTACAGGCTGAGAGCGTTGTGAGTACTATTAATGTAGCTGTTGTTAATATTTTTTTATTCATTTTTTATTCCTATTTTCGGTTGCTCTGTTACATACTAAGTTTACAGCGCTTTAATTGCGAGTAAAGTAAAACTGAAGGATTATTTGAGCTATGAAGTATTCAAATGTCAGAAATTGTTTAAGAACAACCAATGTACAATCTTTAGAGTATTTTTTCTAATTCTTCTTCAGATAATTTTGTTACTTTTACAATAATTGCTTTATCAATATTTTCTTTGTTTAGTCTTTTAGCTATCTGGACAGTCTTCTTATCTTCACCTGCCACAACATCCGCTACTCTGATCAAACGATAATCTCTGGAAAATTCATTCTTTAAATTCTTCCATTTGAATTGATCCGAATGTCTGAAATAGATATAGCTTTTTAAACAGGCTAATAAAAAAACTACTGAAATTGGAACATAAATCATTAAGCTCCAATCTGAAAATCCGGTATCAATAAAATAGGTCAACATAGCACCAATAGAGGGCGGATGATAAGCATTAAACAGCCCAAACAAATAAAGAGTTGCCACTAACATAGTAAAGAACTTTATGAAAAATAGTAAAGGTGCATTGTCAAATAAAGGATCGATATAAATAGAAAATAGCATGCCAAAGGATACTGAAATAAACATGGCAAATGTATAGCTTAAAAAAACAGATCGAATAGAATTGGTCGGAGCACCTGGCGCCACCATGAGTCCAAGGGAGGTTGAAGCGAGGCTTGTTATTATGACTATTCCGGCTGGATTTTGTAGGTTAATTTCAAGTGAGATAAAAGCAACAACAATTGCGCAAACAAATAATTCTGTCCAGCGATCTTTATACATTGCCTGAATAGCCATTATCAATCCTATTTTATTGTTTTTATAATAACTATTTATTAGCTTTATTTATTAAGCCTTTTTTAGATTTTATTTCAGCACGTCGACGTTTAAAAAAATTACTCAACATGCTTGCAGCCTCTTCAGCCATTAAACCAGGCTCTGGTAAAACACGATGATTTTTATCATTTGTTGAAATTACATTGAACATACTACCACAAGCTCCGGTTTTTTCATCCTTTGCACCATAAACCAGTCGTTGTACACGACTATGTACAATAGCACCTGCGCACATTGAACAAGGCTCAAGTGTTACATAAAGTGTGGTTTTAGGTAGACGGTAGTTTTGATTTTTTTTAGCTGCCTGTCTTATTGCAACAATTTCAGCATGGGCTGTGGGATCATTATCAGTAATTGAACGATTATAACCTTCACCAATAATATTGTCGTCGAGTGTAAGGACAGCACCTATGGGAATTTCACCTATTTGTTCAGCTTGTTCTGCAAGCTCAAAGGCTCGCTTCATAAAAGCATAATCTAAATCGGTAAAATCACTCATATTTAATGATTCACATTTATTTATTAAAGATCATTTACTAAAGATCATTGATTAAAAATTACTGGGCTTCGAGAGTGGTTATTCCCACTCAATAGTAGCTGGTGGTTTACTCGATACGTCATAGGTCACTCTAGATATACCCTCAACTTCATTGATAATTCTGTTTGAACACTTCTCTAATAATTCATAGGGTAAATGTGCCCATCGAGCTGTCATAAAATCTACGGTCTCTACTGCACGCAGTGCAACAACATAATCATATTTCCGAGCATCACCCATAACACCCACTGATTTTACAGGAAGGAATACAGTGAAGGCCTGACTCACTTTATGATACCAATCTGCAGCATAAAGTTCTTCAATAAAGATGGCATCAGCCTTTCGTAATAAATCAGCAAATTCTTTTTTCACTTCACCCAAGATTCTTACGCCAAGTCCAGGACCTGGAAATGGATGACGATAAAGCATGTCATAAGCTAAGCCTAACTCTAATCCGATTTTACGCACTTCATCTTTGAATAACTCTTGCAGTGGCTCCACTAATTTCAAGTGCATATCATCAGGTAATCCACCGACATTATGATGGGATTTGATGACATGAGCTTTACCTGTTTTTGCACCAGCCGATTCTATAATATCTGGATAGATGGTGCCTTGAGCGAGCCACTTAGCATTATTTAACTTTTCAGCTTCTTCTTGAAAAATATCAACAAATATTTTACCAATTATTTTTCGTTTAGCTTCGGGTTCATTTTCACCTTTTAAGGCATCAAGAAAGCGTTGTTCTGCATCGACTCGAATAACTTTGATACCCATATGTTTATTAAACATGGCCATCACCTGATCACCTTCATCGAGACGAAGCAAACCATTATCAACAAATACACAGGTCAATTGCTCACCAATGGCTTGTTGTAATAATACCGCTGTTACCGATGAATCCACTCCACCTGATAGTCCAAGTATGACCTCATCGTTACCTACTTGTTGCTTAATTTTATCGATTGCATCGCTAACAATATTGACTGAGTTCCAAGTGTTTGAACAACCACAAATATCATGGATAAAACGCTCAATGATTCTGCCACCCTGTTTAGTATGAGTGACTTCAGGATGAAATTGTATTCCATAAAAGCGGCGACTTTCATCTGCCATCCCTGCAAAAGGTGCGCTATCAGTTGCTGCAATGACATTGAATCCTTCAGGAATTGCCGTGACTTTGTCACCATGGCTCATCCAGACGTCAAGCAATGACTCTCCAGATTCAGAGCAATCATCTTCGATATTTCTTAGCAGTTCGCTATCATGTTTTACTGCTACTTTAGCGTAGCCAAACTCTCTATGGTTAGATGTTTCAACAATGCCGCCTAATTGGGCTGCCATGGTTTGCATACCATAACAGATGCCAAGAACAGGTACGCCAAGCTCAAAAACTGCATCATTAGCTCTAGGTGTTGTCGCCTCGGTGACAGATTCAGGACCACCAGAAAGGATGATACCATCTGGCTTAAATTCACGAAGCTTCTCTGCTGACATATCAAAAGCATGTAATTCAGAATAAACACCGAACTCCCTTACTCTTCTAGCAATAAGTTGGGTAAATTGCGAACCAAAGTCTAATATTAAAATTCGCTGAGCATGAATATCTTGAGTCATTGCTTTTAACCTTAACTATTAAAAATTATTATCAAACTATAAAGTTAAATTTTAAAATTCATATTTAAAAATTACTTAGAGCGGTAATTTGGAGCTTCTTTTGTAATACTAACGTCGTGGACATGGCTTTCGCTCATACCAGCAGACGAAACCCTTATAAATTCAGGTTTTGTTCTATATTCTTCAATATTGGCACAGCCAGTTAAGCCCATACTAGCTCTTAAACCACCCATCATTTGATGGACGATAGCAAGTAAACTACCTTTGTATGGAACTCTGCCCTCTATCCCTTCGGGTACTAATTTATCGAGGTCATTGGATGATTGAAAATAACGATCGCTTGAACCAGACTTTTGAGCCATAGCGCCTAGAGAACCCATTCCGCGATATGACTTATAAGAACGACCTTGATAGAGTTCAACTTCACCAGGAGCTTCATCGGTGCCAGCAAGCATAGAGCCAACCATCACACAATGTCCACCGGCGACCAAGGCTTTACCCAAGTCTCCAGAATATCGAATACCACCATCTGCTATGGCAGGAATCCCAGTACCTTTTAAACCACTTACTGCATTATAAATAGCAGTAATTTGTGGAACTCCAACACCGGTAACTATGCGAGTTGTACATATCGAACCTGGTCCGATACCTACTTTAACCCCATCAGCACCTGCATCAGCTATGGCTTTCGCTCCAGCTGCTGTAGCTATATTTCCACCGATAACTTGAATATAGGGATATTGCTTTTTAACCATAGCAATTCTATCAAGAACACCTTTTGAATGACCGTGAGATGTATCGACCAGAATTAAATCGGCACCAGCTTCGATTAAAGCATCCACTCTATCGGATGTTTCAACACCCGTGCCTACAGCTGCACCCACTCTTAATTGTCCATGGGAATCTTTCGTCGCTAAGGGTTTATCTTCAGCTTTTTGAATATCTTTTACAGTGATTAGTCCACGTAGATGGAATGCATCATCGACAACTAATACTTTTTCAATTCTATGTTTGTGCATTAACGCTAGAACTTTTTCTGGCTGTTCGCCTTCTTGAACAGTAACTAAGCCTTCTTTCGGTGTCATCACTGAGGATACTGGCTTATCTAGATGTGTTTCAAAACGCACATCACGGCTAGTAACAATTCCCACTAATAATTCGCCATCTACAACAGGAACCCCAGAGATTCTATTGTAAGAAGTAATTTCTTTGAGTTCACGAATAGTCGTTTTCGGACCGACGGTGATTGGATGAGCAACTACACCACTCTCATAATTTTTCACCTGTTTAACATTAGCGGCTTGTTGCTCAATGGTCATATTCTTATGAATAAAACCTATTCCACCTTCCTGAGCTAACGCTATAGCAAGACGTGCTTCGGTTACTGTATCCATAGCTGCTGAAATAAGGGGAATATTAAGTTCGATTTCGCGACTGACTTTAGTTTTTAAACAGGCGTCTTGAGGTAACACAGACGAATGTGCAGGAAGGAGAAGAACGTCGTCAAATGTAAGGGCTTCTTCGGTGATTCTCATAATTATCCACCTAGTAACTTTTCTGTGAAAAATGGGGTTCGAAAACCAATGGCGGATTATAACGACTTGTTTATGGAAGGACAAACCCCTAGAGGCCTTTTTTGTATTATTTATCAAAAATAAGGCTGTTAAGGCCAAAGACAGCGCTATATTTCCTATAAATTCAGCTTTTAGCTATGTTAAACTCTCCATCCTCAGGAGAATTAGCATGGCCATTAAAACCATCGAACAACAACAGTACCAACGTAAAATATATAGTGTTAGTGAATTAAACCGGCGCTGCAAAATGACATTGGAAAGTCAGTTTTCAACAATTTGGTTGGAGGCAGAAATATCAAATCTGGCAATGCCGGCCTCAGGTCATTGGTATTTCAGCCTTAAAGACGCTAAATCTCAAGTCCGTTGTGCCATGTTTAAAGGCAAAAATAGAGCCTGTAAAGTTCCCCCCGAAGAAGGCATGAAAGTTTTAGTTCGAGCAAGAGTCAGTTTGTTTGAGCCAAGAGGTGAATTTCAACTCATCGTTGAATATCTTGAACCTGCAGGCATTGGACAACTGCTTCAACAATATGAAGAACTGAAGGCTAAATTAGATCAAGAGGGATTATTTGATACCAATTTAAAACAGCCAATCCATCATAACTACCGAAGTATTGGTGTCATTACCTCTGCAACAGGGGCTGCTGTTCATGATGTTATTAGTGTTATTAGGCGCCGATATCCTTTACAAAAAGTCGTAATTTATCCAGCTTTGGTTCAAGGAAATTACGCCGCTGAACAAATAATAAATCAGATTTTCGTTGCTAATCAACGAAAAGATGTTGATGTATTATTACTTGTCAGAGGAGGCGGTTCTATCGAAGACCTCTGGTGTTTTAATAACGAAGATCTAGCTAGAGCAATATTTTCGAGCTCTCTACCTATCGTAACGGGTATAGGACATGAAGTAGATTTTACCATTGCCGATTATGTTGCAGATCTACGGTCTCCTACACCTTCTGCAGCAGCAGAAAAAACCACACCAGACCAAAGGGAACTTTTTGAGCAACTAGAGTCATTAATCTCTTGGCAAGTGAGTGTCATCGAATCTAAATTAGACAACTATGGTCAAAGACTTGATTGGCTGAAAAGACAATTACATTCTCCCGAACAGCTAATCAGCAATCGTGAGCAACAGATTAAACTGCTCCAGCAAAGAATGGCAACCTCTATTGGGTTATCAATAAATCAGACTCAGCAACGAATACATAACAGTCAATTAAAACTTAGTCATCTAGACCCCGATGCTGCTATTCAGACGGCAAAAGAAAAGCACCTTCAACTCAAAAAGCGTTTGCTTTTAGCGGTTGAGAAAAATGTTTCAAATAGTCGAAATCGATTTCGAGAGCTATCGTTAATTTTAGATAGTTTGAGTCCTTTGGCAACTTTAGGACGCGGTTATTCATTAACAAAAACCATAGATGGTAAGCTGCTCAAAGATGCGGCTTCGATAAATCAAGGAGATAGTATAATCACTACACTAAAGAATGGTTCTATTGAAAGTGTTGTTACCAAAACAGAAAAATAGACTCTTAACCTAGTAATAATCGAAATTAGCACTAAACTACATACAAACTAGAATAAGTTATAAAATTTATAAATCACTCCAATTAATATATTGAACCTATAATAAGGTATTAACTATTCATCTACTATGAATTCAAAACCACATTTAGTCATATATTTTCTTTTACTGACATTCTGCTCAGTGAATACTATTCAGGCAGAAGAAAAGCCGAGTAAACCACTTATTATTTATGCTGTTAGTAATAATCAGCCTTTTAGTTTTACTCTACCTGACGGAACAGTTACAGGTCTCTATGTTGAGTTTTGGGAGCTCTGGTCAAAGACTAATAATATTCCGATTCAAATAAAATTAGCTTCTGTTGCAGAATCTCTAGTTGATGTGAAAAATAAAGATGCCATTCATTCAGGACTTTTTGTTAGTGAAAATCGAGAAAAATGGGCTGATTTTTCTTTACCCATTCATCAAGTTAGTACAGGCATTTTGTATAACCGTGATTATTCAAAATCAACAAAACTTGCTGAAACTACTAATCTAAAAATTGCTGCCTATACAGCAACTTTCCAATCGGAATATCTTTCTAATAAGTATCCCAATATAGAAATGTTTTTTTATGATGATACTGAGATAGGAATTAATAAGTTACTGAACAATGATATAGAGGCAATTGTTGCTGAAATTCCCTTCTTAGAATCACAAATAGCCCGAAGAGGTCTTAATGGTGTTTTGGCTGTGGCTGATGAGATACTTATCACAAACACCGTTCATGCTCTCGTTGCAAAAGGTCAGCCTGAGCTACTAATGATGCTTAATGACGGTATCGAAAATATTCCATTAAGTGTGCTTTTAGCTCTAGAAAAAAAGTGGCTGCCTACAATTAGCCCATTTTTTAAAAGTATTAGTACATTTGATGCTCTTACCCTAGCTGAAAAAAAATGGTTGCAACAAAATACTTATTTCACATTAGGCATAGATTCGAATTGGCGTCCCTTTGAGTTCTTAGACGATAGCAATAAATACAATGGTATTACTGCAGATTATTTACAATTCGCTACTGACAAACTTGAAATAATTTTCGAACCGGAAACAAGTAAATCATGGACTAAAGGACTTGAGTTATTAAAACTAGGTGAACTTGATATTGTTCCAGCTATTATGAAAACACCTGAACGTGAAAAAGAACTACTTTTTACTGAGCCTTATTTTATAGCACCAACAGCAATTGTTACCCGCAAAGACTCTTTTTATGCGAGTACAATGAGTAGTTTAAATAACAAAAAACTGGGACTCATTTCAGATTATGCGCTTATCGAATTAGTTGCTAAGGATTACCCTGACATCAATATAATTAAGGTGTACTCAGTCAATGACGGCCTTGAAAAAGTTGATTCAGGTGAAATAGATGCCTATATCAATAGTGTCTCAGTAGTTAATTATGAAATTGATAATAAGGGTTTTGACAATCTGATGATCGCTGCATTTACTCCTTATAAATTCGAGGTTTCGATGGCTGTACGCAAAGGATTAGAACCGCTAGTACCCATCTTAAACAAAACATTCAAAAACATGACACAAAAAGAAAAATCTACGATAGCCAATACTTGGCTATCTATACGGATCCAGGAGGGTACAAAACTTCAAACCATTCTATTATGGGGTTTTCCAATTTTAGCTTTCTTTTTGTTAGTTATCTTATTGATTATGCGAATTAACAATCGATTAAATTCTGAAATTAATACCCGAATTGAATCCGAAGAAAAACGTTTAACATTAGAAAATCAGTTGCATCAATCACAAAAAATGGAAGCCCTGGGAAAATTAACCGGTGGTATTGCCCATGACTTTAATAACATGCTTGGCATAATAATTGGTTATTCGTCATTACTGAAAAAACAATCGCTAGCACCAGAGACGCTATCTAAATATACGCAAGAGATTCATTATGCAGCTACAAGAGGAGCCAATCTGACTAAAAAACTACTCTCGTTTACACAAACACATTCACCGAATGCCTCTCAGGTTGATATCAATCAATTACTTATAGAGCAACGAGACATGTTGCAAAAGACTCTTACTGTTCGGATTAAATTAGAATTTAATCTCAACGATAATATAGGGCCTATTTGGGTAGATAAAAATGATATAGAAGATACTATACTTAATATAAGCATCAATGCGATGCACGCCATGATTGATAAAAATATAGATGCAAAGCTATCCATAAGCACATCAAACCGTTCATTGAGTTCTGATGAAGCGACAGCACTCAATATAGAGGTTGGAGATTATGTTCTTCTTAGTATCGCAGATAATGGTTTGGGCATGGATTCTGAGCTTAAACAAAAAATATTTGAACCCTTCTATACAACTAAGGGTGAAAGAGGTTCAGGGTTAGGGCTATCTCAAGTGTTTGGCTTTACACAAAGGAGTAATAGCACCATCAAAGTCAGCTCTGAACTCGGTAAAGGCAGTGAATTTACACTTTACTTTCCTCGTTTAACAAACCTAACAACTAAACAACAAATTAAAAAAGTTACCAAACCTGAAATCAATATATCTGGCGATGAGACTATCCTTGTTGTAGATGATGAAGAAGCGCTTCAAACTTTAGCTTCAGAACTATTAAAAGCTCAGGGGTATCAAGTGTTTTGTGCTTCAAGTGGCGCTGAAGCACTTCAGATCCTTTCTGAAAAAAAGATAGATTTGGTTTTTTCAGATGTCCTTATGCCTCAAATGAATGGTTATCAATTGGCCTATCAAATACATAAGAAATACCCAACAGTAAAAATTCAACTAGTGAGTGGATTTTCCGATGAGTGTCATTTAAGTGTTACCGACCAAAACTTGTACCAAAAAATATTAAATAAGCCTTATAACTTAACTGAACTACAACAAAAAATAAGATTTACATTAAACTCATAATCGAAAATTATTCTGTCGCTAAGTTTTCATTTAATAAAACGCATCAAATTACCCCCATATCTTGTCTAATTTCTGCAAACAATCGCTTTTCAACTTTTTAACCACTATGGCATTATTCACATTTTGTAATAAAATTAATCATTTAAAACAAAATAATCCTATGAATTTGAAAAACTCTAATTAGAAACTATGCTATTCTTATACTCGGCTTAATTAGCCTGTATTATTTAACAAGTATTAATAGAAAAGTGTAAAAGTAAAAACATGGAATCTAGTGACATTCTATCCAGAACATGGACATCTTGCCCAAGCCAACTTTGTAGTATTCGCAAGAATATAGCCAAGTCCTGTGCTCTGTTGTCCTACACAAAAGAAGAAACTAATCTTATAGTACTGGCGATTGATGAAGCCTGTAGTAATATAATGCGCTATGCCTATAAAAACTGTACTGATGGAGAGATTCTAGTTGTAGTCTCAAAAACAGATAATCAGGTTGTTATTAAGCTTCATGATTATGCTAAAAAAGTCTCTGAGGACTGTATAAAAGCAAAGCCCTCCTCCCCTCTTAAACCCGGCGGGTTGGGACTATCATTAATTTATGAAATCATGGATTCTGTTCAATTTGTCGATACTGAGAAATGCACAGGAAATATCTTAGAAATGAGAAAAAATTTACCTAAGGAGAATACTTAATATGAGCTTCGATTGTTCAGAACATTTACATTATAAATTACTGCATTTAACTGGCGAAGTTGATTTGTCCAATTCTCCGGAAGTTAGAAAGTGTTTACTTGAGATATTGAATGCTGGTCAATCAGTCATTGTTGATTTTTCAGGCCTCGATTATATAGATTCTTCTGGCATAGCTACTCTTGTGGAGGGTTTAAATGTTGCAAAGAAAAGTAATCTCAAACTTATGATTGCAGCTGCAAATGGCGCCCCTAAACAAGTACTAGAACTCACGAGACTTGACCAAGTATTTACCTTGGTTGATTCTATTGATGAGATCAAGGAGTAATCGATTGTCTGATAGCAGTTTGCCCTTTATCCATGTAAATGAGCTCCATAGCTCATACGGCACACGGGAGGTATTACGCAATATTAATTTGTCCATCAATGCTGGAGAGATTCTAGTCATTATGGGTGGTAGTGGTAGTGGCAAAAGTACTTTATTAAAGAATATGCTTGGATTGAAGCACCCTTCGAAGGGAGAAATACTCTTTAATGATATCAATATCTGTGATGCAAATAAAAAAGAGTTATATAAATTAAGGCGTAGTATGGGAGTAGCCTTTCAAGGTGGAGCTTTACTAAGTTCTCTGTCTGTAGGTGATAATATAAAATTACCTCTACGCCAACATACAAAATTAGATGAAAATACCATCAGTATTATGACTCGTTTGAAATTAGAGCTAATGAGTTTAGCAGGCTTTGAAGACCTAATGCCTTCTGAGCTTTCAGGTGGCATGTTAAAACGAGCAGGATTAGCTCGGGCGGTCATAATGGACCCAAAGATATTGTTTTTTGACGAGCCTTCAGCTGGCCTAGATCCTGTGACCTCTGTTGAACTTGATCAGTTAATATTAAAATTAAGAACAGCAATGAATATGACTATTGTTGTTGTTACACATGAATTGGAAAGTGCCTTTACCATTGCTGATCGTATAGCGGTATTATTTGATGGTGAATTGGTTATAACCGGCACTGTCGATGAAATTAAAAACTGTACCGATGAAAGAGTTGTTAATTTAATCAATCGAACTCCTAGAGAAATACAGATTGATGCAGAAAAGTATCTCAAACGATTAACAGAAGGAGCCACTTAAGATGTTCAGTTCTATTGAACGTTTAGGTACTGCGGTCATTCAAACTTTTGAAGAAGTTGGCCGGATGACGCAATTTTTATACCGAGTTGTTATCAGTATCTTTGGCCGTCCCTTTAGTTTTAGTGATCTGCTTAAGCAAATCGCTTTCATTGGTGCCAAATCAATGCCAATTATTCTTTTGTCAGGATTATTTACCGGCATGGTTCTAGCATTACAATTTTACGATGCATTAGCTAGAGTAGGTTCTTCGGCATTAATGGGCTCCGCTGTTGCAACTAGTTTAATACAAGAACTTGGCCCAGTCATGACCGCTTTGATGCTGATTGCAAGAATAGGTTCTGCTACCTGTGCAGAAATAGCTATAATGCGCAGTGAGCAGCAGTTTGATGCCCTAACTTGTATGGCAATAAATCCATATCGCTATGTCATGGTACCAAGATTATTAGCTGCTATTATTTCTGTACCCTTACTGACAGCCATTTATAACCTAGTAGGTATTTCGGGCGGCTACATTGTCGGGGTGTTATTTAAAGATCTCAATGGTGCTGCTTACATGCAGACAATTATAGATGCCATTAGCTGGTCAGATTTAAGAATGAGTGTCGTCAAATCGATGTTATTTGCGGTAATCATTATCTGGATATCTATGGGTAAAGGATTTTTCGTTCACCTTGAAAAAGGTGTGTCAGGTGCAGAAGCAGTTAGTAGAGTAACAACCAAAGCTGTTGTTACTAGTGCAATCACCATGTTATTTGTGGACTATATTGCTAGTTCATTTTTGATTTAGGAGTTATATCGGCGTGAAAAAAATATCTGTTGAGTTCATTGTTGGACTATTCTTAATTACTGGTATTGCTGCAGTGACTTATCTGTCGGTAGTAATTAGTGGTGTTTCTGCTTTTGATTCTGATGGCTATCAACTCATGGCTAAATTCGAAAATTCATCGGGTTTAAAAAGAGGTGCAAGTATTGAAATTGCAGGAGTAAAAATTGGCCGTGTAGACAGTATATCTCTTGATTCTGAAACTCAAGAGTCTATGGTTTGGTTGTCAGTTGATGCTGGTGTTGAAGTTCAAGATGACGCCGTTGCTTCAATAAGAACTGCTGGTATCATCGGTGACAAATATATTAAAATCTCTACCGGTGGTGGAGATTTACTTGTCGATGGTGATGAAATTATTGAAACAGAACCATCTATCAGTATCGAAGAACTTGTCAGTAAATATATTTTTGATAGCTAAATATAGTGTACAAGTAATTTATAAGATAAGGATTTAGAAAATGAGAAATTTATCACTGAACAAATTGTCTATACTGTTAATGCTATTAATCAATGTGGCGTGCTCTAATATTTATGCAAACACCCCTACTGAAGCCTTGGAATTAACATTAAATAAGCTGCTTGCCATTGCTCAAAACAAAGCAATGGATAAAGCGACTCAAAAGAATGAAATTTTTAATGTTGTAAATCAAGATATTGATTTTGAAGCTTTATCGAGACGCGTTGTTTCAAAGACTTGGGAAAATACAACGGCTGATCAAAAGACACAATTTAAGAAATTATTCTCAAACATTATTGTGAATACTTATTTTTCATTATTAGAAGATTATTCTGATGAAAAAATTAGTTATGAAAAAGAACAAATTAAAAATTCCAAATATGCCATTGTCGACACGTTAATTTTGACAGATAAAAACAAAGTACCAGTGCGCTATCGATTATTTAAGTCTGGAGATTCATGGAAAATATATGATCTTGTTCCTGAAGGAATATCACTAGTATCAAGTTACCAGAGAAACTATTCAACCATTCTTAAAAAACAGGGCATGGATGGATTATTAGAAGAAATGTTAAAAAAAGAGCTTGAAAAAGCAAAGGAATAACATCTTGATGGACTTACTTGTTAAGCTAAGTAGTGCTGAAACTTTCGATAATCCATTATCTATTTTATTGGATATTGTAAACATGGAGCTCGCGAGTTTTAAGCTTGCAATGTTAAGTTCTCAAAAACTAGATGAAGGATTCTATCAAGTTACGGGCTTTTGCAGTGAAGATTATTGTCCAATATATACCGCTGAAGAAATGCTTAATACCAGTTCTAATTTTCCCATTTTTGAGGGCGATTTTATTGAGAGTTGGAAAATACATAACCTACCACAGAAGATATCTTGCATTACTTGTCCTGGCCTTTTTCAAGGCGATCTTAAGTATTTTGGCGAAGCCATTGTAGTGCCAATTTGGATTAATGGTAAGGTTAATCGTTGGATTGTTTTAGTCGATTATCCGGCACAATCCCAGAATCTTGATCTCATTAAACTATCACTTCTTTTGAACTATGCACTAACAAATATCTTGCGGACTGAACAAAAGCGTCAACTCGATAAAGCCCGATTATGGATAGATGAAGAATTACATGAAATATCTCGAATTCAAGCTTTATTGTTACCCCAAGGTGGATTAACAATCGAAGGAGTTCAAATAGCTTTTAAGTTCAAAGCCTTTAAAGATGCTGGCGGTGACTACCTTGATTTATTTCAAATAAAACTACCCACTGATAAAGAAAGTAATAATAAATCTATTCGATGGGGCGGAGTTATTGCCGATGTAACTGGCCATGGCCCTAGTGCCGCTGTTGAAGCAGCCATGTTGGATGCAATACTTAGGACCTATCCTGGCAATGAGCAAACTACTCCAGCTACGGTTGCTAATTATGTAAATACTAACTTCTTTACACGACAAGATCGTGGTAAATTTATTACTGCTAAATTTTTCTCTTATAACGGTGATACCAAAACCCTGCGTTACGTTTCTGCTGGACACCCAAATGGCTTCATTAAGAGGGGAAAAGAGGTCATACAGTTAGATAAATCTCTCGGCATACCTATTGGCATATTGCCAGATTATCAATGGGAATATAAAGAGTTCATCATGGAAGTCGGAGATATATTATTCATATATACCGATGTTGTTCTCGAAACTCGGAATATAGAAAATGAAGAGTTTGGTTTCGACCGTTTGATAGATGTTATTGCAGAGGCACCGAATTGCCCACATCAACTTGTCGATCTTGTTGAACAAGCTCTGTTAGGTTTTAGTAATACAAAAGTATTAATGGATGATTTAACGCTTTCTGCAATTCTTTTAGAATAACAGAACTATTTTTTATACAGTAATTTAATCAGTACTTTTCTGACAACATCTAATCTGACTACATCTAAAAATTTAGCTTTCGTTATCTTTATTTCT
Organism: Enterobacterales bacterium; assembly: GCA_047618765.1. GTDB lineage: Bacteria > Pseudomonadota > Gammaproteobacteria > Enterobacterales. Next base: position 16,149 of record JBLHLI010000006.1, read on the forward strand.
TCGTGAAATTCTCTCACGTTTATCTTTATACTGTTGTAAAGGTGTTGCATTAATACGTTTATCTTTAAAAGGATTAACGCCTTCCTTCCATTCAAATTTAATCGGCGTACCCACCAAATGTAATTTTTTACGGAAGAATCCATGCAGATAACGGATATAGGAATCTGCTAATCGTTTTAATTGATTACCATGAATTACAATGCGTGGAGGATTATGGCCACCAGTATGGGCCATTCTCATTTTAATGCGACGACCTTTAACTAAAGGAGGTGGATGCTTAACTTGAGCTTCTTTTAGCCATTCTGTTAACTTGGTTGTATTCATTTTGACTCTAGAAGAACGATAGGCAGAATCTACAGCTGCAAAAAGATCACCTACACCCGTGCCATGAAGTGCCGAAATATAAAACCATTCAGCAAAATCAACAAACATTAAACGACGTTTCAATTCATCTTTTATTTTTAATCGAACTGCAGCTTCCATCCCGTCCCACTTATTGACAGCTAAGACCAGAGATCGTCCTGAATCTAAAATATATCCTAGTAATGACATATCTTGATCCACAAGACCGTCTTGAGCATCAAGCACCATAATCACTACATTAGCATCATCAATGGCTTGCAGAGTTTTAATAACTGAAAACTTTTCTACCGTTTCTTTTACTTTGCCTCGACGTCTCACACCAGCAGTATCTATAAGTGTATATTTTTTGTCCCGACGTTCCATTTCAATGTATATGGAATCTCTGGTGGTACCCGGCATATCATAGACAATGACTCTTTCTTCACCGAGCATTCGATTAACAAGGGTTGATTTTCCTACATTCGGACGTCCAATTAGGGCTAATTTAACCGGCCTGTCGGCATCATCATCAAGGTCTTCGTCTTCGACAACTTCTTGCTCTGGAAATTTCAGTGCAACTTTTTGCATCAAGATTTGTACACCGCGACCATGGGTAGCAGCGATGCCAATGGGTTCACCAAAACCAAGTTCATAGAAATCAGCGGTAATACTTTCAGCATCCAGACCATCAATTTTATTGACTACAAGAAAACATGGTTTGGTTAGTGTTCTGAGATGTTTAACGATAAGTTCATCAGACGGATGTATACCAACTCGCCCATCAACAAGAAATAAGATGACATCAGCTTCTTCCATGGCAAGCAAAGATTGACCTGCCATCAAGGTGTCGATTCCCACTTCATCGCCACTTATTCCACCAGTGTCGATTAGAATACATTCTCTTTCAGCGATATCTGCATGGCCATATTGGCGGTCACGAGTAAGACCAGGTTCATTAGCAACCAAGGCATCTCTTCGTCGAGTGAGGCGATTGAATAAAGTGGACTTACCTACATTAGGTCGTCCAACAAGGGCAATAACAGGTCGCATAACAGCTTTTTACTCTGCTCTATATCTGAGGCTGATTGTTTTGTGAATGATCATGGTGCATTGAAAGAATATAAGGATCCATCTCTGGTATAGATGTACATAATACCACCTACAACAACAGGATCGGCTACTATGCCTCCCCCTCCGAGTGAATTTCTGGAAACTAACCTTCCATTACTTCGGTCGAACCAATGGATGTAACCTTCATAGTCTCCGGCAACTAAATAATCACCAAAGGCGATTGTTGCTGTTAGTCGTCTGTCGACTAATGAAGATTGAGTCCATAATGTTCCACCAGTTCGTCGATCTAGGGCTTTAACATTACTACGAGAATCAGTCACACTAATGATCTGACCCCCAACGCTCATATTTTGATAGGACGATAATTCTCGTTGCCAAGCAACAGTGCCATCTTTCACATTAAAGGCTGCTATATTGCCGTTAAAAGTAACCGCATAGACAACATCGCCAAAGATTACTGGGGTTGCATCGGCATCGACCATGCGGTCAAGTTCTGAGCTTCCTGATGGATTAGTAACTCGCTTTTCCCAAATAGGACGTCCATTATTCATTGCAAAGAGTACAATTTTACCATTTGCAAACCCGGTAACAGCAACACCTCTTTCAAGACTAAGTGAGCTTGTACCACGAATCGTTAAAGCAGGGACTGTTCTATCATAGGTCCAGTCACGTACACCTGTTTTAGCATCCAAAGCAAATAGTTTACCATCGACAGTTCTAACAACAACTTTACCATCGCCAATGCCTGGAGCGGAAACAATTTCACTGGAAACTAAATTCCGCCATTTTTCAGTACCTGTTTTAGCATCAAGAATAATAATTTCAGCTTCTGTGCTACCTACAGCAATAATGCCTGAGCCTGCTGCAACACCACCAAATAATTCTGAGCCAACTTCAGTTTTCCAAATTACTTTGCCGGTTGCGATATCAAAGGCAGATACTAAACCATTTATATCAGCTGCTATCACTTTACCGTCATAGCTAGTAGGTGATAATTTATTATAATAATCACCAACACCCTCTCCTACTTGAGATGACCAAGTTGCTTTAACGCTAAACTTTTTAGTTATGTCTGGCAATGGAGCCGGTTGAAAAATATTATCTTCTTCGTCACCATCGAACCAACTACAACCTGATACCAATAAAACATTTAAAGCAATAACTATTAAGCTAATATTCTTCATTATTGTCCCTTACTTAACGTCTGCAACTGCCGTTTCATCAGCAAGGTCGGTTAAAAGCATCTCAAGGCTAGGCGCTACTGGACCATCTTCACTATGTTTTTTAGCAGCAGCATAAGCTTGACTTGCTCTGCTACGATCTCCTTTAGC
>JBLHLI010000007.1:0-18333 GCA_047618765.1 Enterobacterales bacterium
CAAAAACTTAAATTAGCATCACCTAAATTAACATCTCTTAAATTAGCATCACCTAAATTAACATCGCTTAAATCAGCACCTCTTAAATTGGCATCACTTAAATCAGCATGGCTTAAATCAGCACCTCTTAAATTGGCATCACTTAAATCAGCATGGCTTAAATCAGCACCTCTTAAATTGGCATCACTTAAATTAGCACCTCTTAAATTAACATCTCTTAAATCAGCACCTCTTAAATTAGCCTCTCTTAAATTAGAATTAGCTAAATTAGCACCTCTTAAATTAGAATGAGCTAAATTAGCGACTCTTAAATTAGCATCACTTAAATTAGCATAGCTTAAATTAGAATTAGCTAAATCAGCACCTCGTTTTATTTTATAACCTTTTTCTATTCTTGGCTTCATTTTCTACTCCTTACAATTTTTGATTAAATCTATAAGAATTATAGATAGTTTTTTGTAGTGTTCTTGTCTTCCAGAAGCATAAGCAGAAGCATAAGCAGAAACAGAAACAGCAGAAGCAGCAGAAGCAGAAGCAGAATCAGCATAAGCATAATCAGAATCAGAATCAGAAGCATAATCATAAGCATAAGCAGAAGCAGAAGCAGAAGCATAAGCAGCATAAGCAGAAGCATAAGCAGAAACAGAAACATAAACTCTTGTAGGTCTCTCTAACATATTACCTTTGATGTATTCTATTACATCAAGTTGATATTTTTTAACTCTCTTGCTGTTATGCAAGTCAAGAGTTGATTCCACAATCTTAATTAGAAATGGGTTTTTTATTTTGTCTAAGTCTGAGCCAACATTGATAGCATCTGTGAAATCAATAACCCATTTTTTGCTGTCTTCATCGCTCAAACCTTCAAAGACGCTATCTTCGACTCTAGCAAGCCATTCTGGGATGCCTGTCAATTTCGGAAAAGCTGAATGGTCTCCAATTGGTGTATCAATTCCTTTAAGTCTATTGATAGACTCAATCGAGCAACCTACAGCACAGCCTTTGCCCGAGTCACTATCGAAATAATAACCTTTGGCAAAATTGTCCATCTTTGCATGGATACGTAATTCTTTCATTAGTTCTTGTTTTGTAATCACTGTATTTGTGAATGCTTTCATTTTCTATTCCTTTGTTACAGTTTGTGATGCAAGTACTAATCCCCTAAGTACTTGCATCTCCTCATAACCTACCCTAGCCATAGCCATACACGATCCAGTATCTAGGTTCTCATCCCATGAATACGTTCTTATATACCCTACACAGCCAAGATCGAGAAAATCTGTATAGAGACAACGACTGTCACAAACCAAACTTATCCACTTGCCTATCAATTCATCTGTTTTCATTTTCTATTCCTTTGTTTCATACAGCTCATTTATCCTTTCAGATGCTTCTACCATTTATCCTTTCAGATGTTTCCACAACGTGATTCTCTATTATCTTTTCAACAAGGTAGTTTTTATCAGGTAACTTTCAAAATTGAATATGTTGTCTATTCCTTTGAACTATCCGGTATTACCGGATGGTTGATTTAAGTTAACGTAAATCTTTACTATTAGTTACACTTTACTTGCGCATGTAGCTCTGTACTAGCTGTTTCTACTCTATAAGGTACTCGCTCTTAAATTTTACATTCGCTATTACAGCCCTAGGTATTCTGAATATTCCATACGCAAAGCATCTAACTCTTCTGCAAGTATGATATTTTCGTTTTTCAATTCTTTAATTTCATTTGTGAGCTGTATCTGAATAGAAAACTCTGACCTAGTTCTCCATACTCGGCTAATAACTCTTATCAGTTTGCTAAACATATACTATCCCTCCCACTAATTGTTTTTATGGTTTTACCACAACCGACGACTAAGTAAAGAGTTCATGTAAATGTTATAGTGAGTAAATAAGAAATGATATTGACGCTGTTAAAACGTCAAACATAACCAGTGTTGTCAGCGTAATAGGCATCGCAATAGACTTACTATCGCCCTTCGACGTATGGAGCATTATAAACGAATAAAGTGAAAACATGTTCTACCTATGTTGTTGAAAAGTGCTGAATATAAAAAATACATTCCTTTAATCTAAATGTGCTTAAAACTAAATCTTCATCTTCAAAGTCTATCAGATATTCATGTACTATTCTAAGGATTTGTTCAATGTACTCCATGTTGCCCTCACCGTTCATAATATCACGGGCAAAACTGTCAATTCTGGCTTGTATTCGCTCCTCGTTTGTTAATGTATTAGGAATCAGTGTTAACTTAGTCATAATAAATTCTATAACAGAACAGTAGAACTTGTTACATAATATAATTTGAGTGTATTACTTTTATTCATATGCACAGCTTTTTATAATTAACTGTGCATATATATTATAATTTAAGAAACATTGCATAAGCCTTCATCTGATCATCATCACCAAACATTTCTAAGTATTGCAATACGGCTATTTTTATAATCTCAGATTTTGAATGACCATTGTTTTTTAATGCTATATTAAACCTATCGGATATTTCTTTGGGAACGCTACTGGACACAGTGATCCAAGAGCTTCTATCTGATACGTTCACAGGCTTTATAAGATCGGCAATATTACCACCTTCTCGCTCTGTTTTCATTTTCAGTCTCATTGCTTTATTAAATTCTTTTATTGTCGCATCCATCTATTCAGCCCTCCACATTTCGACTTTCACCGACAGAGCTCTCATTTTACTAAGCCTGTCTTTGAACAGTTCTAGCATACCAAATTCGGTTTCTAAATCAAAATCTTCAATACTTTCTAATCTATCAATCAGTTCGTTTAGTGCCTCTATTGTTTCGGTTATTCTTCTTGGATTATTCATTTTATCCTCTGGTTGCTTGGTTTAGTTTTCTAATATATGTATCATGTTCATTGATTCAATAAATTCTAAGCAATCTAGTATTTCTTGGTTTTCATCGTCATGAGCAAACTCACACAATATATCAAAATTTTCTATTGCATCTTTTGGGAATAATGCAATCTGCTCTTTACTGATCCAGCTTTGTATAATCACTGCCGCTATTATTATGTTCATTTTATACCCCCTGGTTGTTTCGCTATATTCATTATACCACATGTTTGCGTAATTTGGGTATTATAACACATATATACAGTTTATTCCGTATATCTGTGTAATATTGTTATGTTAGAGGGTGTATTGTTTACGATTTTCTTATTATTTTATCCATTATATATCGTTGTTTTGCCACAAAATCTGTGAATCACCGCAACTGTTGCACTTAAACTTCAACATAAAATAATCACCATACTGTGTGACACAATCAACTTTTAAAATGTTCATATATAGATACCCCTCATTTATTATATTATACACCATGAGTTACAAAACTCTCAGTGTACGCTCATGTGCCATTATTTTGTGACAGCCAACACTATATTCGAATAAAAGTTCTAAATGCGTTAGGAGCTAATTGTGTTGCTCTCAGACACCATTGAGTTATTATCTCAGATGCCATTTTGACCTAATCGGCATAAATAGCACATTTACTTGGTGCATTATTCATTGTAGGTAAATATTCTGCATCGGTGCTGTTAATCATTCTGTGTATTTTGTATTCAAGAAAAGAAACCTGTTCCATGAGAACAATGAAATCATTTTTATTAGGCTTAATAATTATCGGATCATTTTTTTGAAATACAACTGATCTTCCAGTTCTGCTAATTGCTTCTAGGCTCATACTTTTAACGTGAAGATTAATTGGATTTTCTAAGATCACATTATTTTTCCCAGTAGCGATTAAGTCTGAGTCATAACTCTTATTCGTGTGAATGTTTATGTCTGGTGGTTTTAGTTGGTAGTTTTGTTTTTTCAAATAAAAGTATAAACAGTATTCTGCAATCTTTCCATTTAGGCAGTTGATAAATATCTTATCTTTCTTTGCCCCCCTGCCTTGGTACAACAGGTAAGATGTTTCACAGTGCCCCTTTGCATATTCAGCAATCTTGCAAAGCAAATCAAAATCAATCAAGTGCTACCACCTTATCGTTCACATAATCTATTTCAAACTCATGTGATTTAATATTCTTAAATGAAACCATATTAATCTTACCAGTGCAAAATTCGATTGTGTTCTTAATTGATTTATCTGTTAGCACTGGCAAAGATGTAAAATCAATTTCATGTTCAATCATCTGATCCACAAACCACAATCTAAAATTTCTGTAATCAGAATACATTGTGTTTACTTTTGTTTTTCCTACATCGTACATACAGCACGCATTAAGAAATGAAAGTGTTTTAAGATTGTACTTGAGCTCGGTATATTTTCTCATAACTTATTCCTAAGTTTGAATACCGCCTTGAAATCATCGAAGTCTATTGGTTTATCATGTGTGATTGTTCTGGTACTGTGACTATACGCTAATCTAAAAAAGTTGTTTAATGTTGGTTGCCCTCTTGATTTTAATATTCTCACATACTGAAACATTTGTTCATTTACCCTTATCGGTTGCATCACATATAAAAATTCTGCAATGTTTGTGATTGTCTTAGAGCCTCTAATGTGAGTTTCATCTAACAATTCGCTATTATAATTATTCCCATTGGTGTGAGCTATTAAAAATAATGTAGTCGCTTTTAATAAATCTTTGAGCCACAAAGAAACTTCAGCTTGCTTGTCACTGGTTTTTTCCATATAGATTTTAGATGTAGTTATGTTATCAAAAAATACTAAGTCAAAATCAAAATGGATAATTGCCTCTTCAAGAATATCTCTTATCCCCTCTTCACTCATTTTTTTATCTTCAACCATAACCCGAACACATTTATTAAATCCCTCAAGGTTAGCGTTCATAGAACTAATAGCACCTTTAAAATCTTCAACGGTTTCTTCCGTTAGGTATAGAAGAATTTTAACATCTTCATTATTTTCAATGATCGAGCTTATGAGTGAGTTTGTTAAAGTACTCTTACCAACATGGGTTGGTGCTACTAGTAGGTGCATCTTATTAGGTCTTATCCCATTGTGTTGGTTCAGAAAGTTAAACCCAGTATTAAAATATACTTTATTATTTTCCCTAATCTTTTCTAGTTGTGTTTCTTTGCTAATCTCTAGTTCATTTGGGTACATAGTAACTCCAGTGCTTATAAGGCATCAAACATTTTTTCAAAATCTGCTTCTGTTAGTTTTGCTTGCTCATTCAGGTATGATTCAAATTTATTTGAGAATAATGTCACTGGTCTTAAAAACTTGCTCATTGTGTTATCATTCAACCATTGTGCTGATTTATTATTAATCACAATCTCAAAATCTTTTATCGTATAACCTTCATTCAGCCTTGCGTTAATTATTGAAACAGTTCCGCTTGTCGTTGATTTATATTTCTTATTTGTTTTCAAATTTAGATATTCAATTATCTCAGAAATGGTTTCTGTGTTTTTATTTTTCACAGGTTTTTCTATTTCTAAAACAACACTTTCCTTTTCCTTTTCTTTTCTTTTCTTTTCTTTTCTTTTATTAGAGAGGTTTGGAGAACTTTTGTTTGAGTATTTTCCTAAGTATTTTGCTAGGTTAGGTATGTCAAACTCAATGAAACTTTCGTTAAAAGTAGCAACAAAGAGCCCACTTTCTTGTAACTTTTCCACCACTTTTATACAACTTTTAGTGTGCTTTCTCCAAACATTTCTTAAACTTTGTTGGTGAATTCTTATCGGGTTTTTAACTTCATCTTCACATTGCTTGGCTAAAACTTCCAATAAAATAAAGTAATATGCATACCCCTCATAGCCTAATTTATCTATCGCATCTTGAATTTTATCATCTTCAAACGCTGACATACTGTGTCGGAAATAGTTCTTTTTCCCACTAGCCATTAGTTACCCCTTTCAGCGATTTGCCTCTTTATATATGCCTCAACATCTTTCTTTAAGCACCGCCATTCCTTGCCAATTTTAAACCCCATTAAGTCTGATTCCATCATTCTAATAGCCTTGGCAGGTCCTACTTGAAAGATTTCTTCTATAATTTTTACATTATAAATAGATTCTACTTTTTCCACTTTTGCCCCTTTTTTTCACGTTAATGTTTTTTAGTGTTTACTTTTTAAACCATCATGCTATAAAAGTAAAACAAAAAATGGAGGTATGAAAATGAAAGTCACAAAGACTAATGAACATGAGAATCATCACATATTCGGCTTAATAGTTGGTGCAAGTGGTGTTGGCAAAACAAGTCTGGTAAAAACATTGCCAGAAGAAAAAACATTAATTATCTCGGCTGAGTCTGGATTGCTTTCAGTTAAAGACTGTTCGATTGATGTTATCACTTTAAAAGAATTTGATGATATGTATTCAATTCTTAAATTTTTAAAAACACCAGAGGCAATAGAAAAGTATGATCACGTTTTCATTGACTCATTAACAGAGATTGCAGAATCTTTATTCGCAAGTTTAAAACCCAAAGATGGTAAGGGTAATTTATTTGAAATATATGATAAATATTCTACAAAAATCACAGGTATGTTAAAAGTTTTGAGGGACACAGCTAACTATAATATATGGCTAACTTGTCTTGATAAAATGGTTGCAAAAGATTTTACAGAAGTTGTAAGCTTAGATTTGATTCAAAAAAGTTTATCTAAAAAAGTGCCTGCATTGTTTGATGAAGTCTTTTACATGACTACGATTGAGCATGATAGTGAAGTTAAAAGAGTTTTAATTGCAGATAATACTATTGCAGATTTTTCTAAAGACAGATCAGGTAAACTGAATAAAATTTCATTACCAGACTTATCTTTAATCACAAAAACAATATTTCAATAATGGGATATTACAGAACTAACATGAGGGAAAAGACCATGGACTTAACACAAAAATTAACTGGAGTTCAATCGCCAGAAGTAAAAGATCAAGATTTTAAAGCACTACCACAAGGCAATTATGATGTAGTTATTGCTAAGGTTGAAGAAAAAGAAAACAGCTCAACAGGTAACAAGGGTTTAAGTTTACGCTTAAATGTTTTTGGTGAGAAATTCAATAACAGAGTTTTATTTGATTACATGATGGTTGAGGGAAATCCGAATGCACTTAAATGGAGTTTACCAAAATTAAAACAAGTTGGTGATCTTTGTGGAAGTCTTGATACTAATCAGTGGATAGGAAAAACAATCACTGTCAATATTTCTCCAGACAACAAAGACGAAACTGGCTCTAAAAATATTGTATGGGGTTATTTAAAATGCCTTACTGAAATGAACGCTGTATCAGCACCTTCAACAAGTGTTTCTGCAGGTGCATTTTCAACAGATGATTTACCTTTCTAATGAGGGAATATTCAAGAGAAGATGAAAAAGCAACACACGAATATAGTACTTGCGATTCTTGTGATCGTGAGTACTACTTCCGTATCAATTATGACAATTCAATCATGTGTCAGAAATGCACTCATGCCTTGACTGTCAGAAAATTAAGCGATCGTGAAGAAACCAATAATGCTATTCAAAAAGCGACAGACTATATTAATGCCAGAAGGCAGAGACTCGGATTAAAATAAAGTATTCTGTTTTAGAAATTGTTCAGAGTGTAAGAATGGCAAAACAACCGTTGGCTGCTCGTTAAGGCTATAAAGGGAATAAATGTTTATACTAAGAACTAAAAGAACAAACCATAATTTAAACTTAGCCATTGAAAGAGCTAACCATATAGTTTCTAGTGACGAGTTTTACGATGGCATCATTGTAAAAGATAGTTTTGATATGGCAACCTGCAAGGGTTCTCACATCGTTAATCAGATGAGAGATTTTAAAATGGCAGTAAACGTAAAAGTTTATTTCCCTAAGTTTTATTTCTCAAGAGCACTCGGTTTTTACGATAGAAGGGAACCATTCGATATAAATCTTAATCGTAGAAAATTAAACAGAAGTGTTAACTCACTTACTAACACATTGATTCACGAGTGGGTGCATATGGTTGACTATTTTGACAATTTTCATTCTTACGGGCACGGTGACAATAAAAGGCAGGGCAAAGAAAACACTGCGCCCTATTTTATTGGGCTCATGGCATCTGGCTTATCATTTAGCAATAAAGAAAGCCAGATGATTAAAACAAAAAGAAGTTTTATGGTTAATACAAGAAGGTTTTACTGTGGAATTATATAAAGTACTCGAGAAATCCGATGTTATGTTGAACGGTTTGGTCAATCATGACTACGAGGGCAAGTACCTTTTGTTTGCGAAACTCAACGGAATCGATGGTTTCGCCACCACGAGAACAGTGCTATTAAGTACTGTAAAAAATGACAGCACAACCAAAATAATTCCATATATAAACGGCAAACGCACAAGAGTTAAAATTGTAAGAAGCGAGTTGCCATTGCTGAAAGAGGGATGGAGCTTTTTGAACGGCATAGCAATGAGTATAATAATGGGTGGTGTAGATGAATAATTACAGAGACAGCCTGGGGTTTTGGCATGATAGCGATATGGTGGAGTCACAGAATGTTTTCATCTACACAGCATATGCTAAGAATTTAGGCTTGGATATTCCAGACAAATTTGACCTGTTTAGGTTCTTTAACGGGTCAACCCATAATACTCAGTACGGTTTTTGGGTTAATAGAAAACCGAACTTGAGTGATCCAGTTATCTCACACGATGAAATAATAGGTATGATATCCCTTGGAATAATTGACTCTCATTATCTAGAAGATAAGAATTGGTCAACAACCACATTTACGTTTAGAGATTTTTCAATAATAAAACAACTCAGGGCTGTGTGGTCGTTAAAGGGAAAGCACAGAACTTACGTTCATCGTGAAGAAATAATTGAAGCATACCCTATTGTTTTTAAATTACTACCGCACATTAAGTACTATGCCAAAAAAATGACAGGTGTTAGAACTACCCATGTTGAGTACCTAGCATTTCACATAAGCATTTTACTTGATATTTTCCAATCCTCGGCATGGTCATCTACTCACAATCTTGCTACCCTCATGCTAGAAGATTTAAATTCTAAGTTCCTGATAAACTTTTACGATAAGAAAAGTAATTATCTAGACTATTTCAAAGCGGAACATGATTTCGTAAAGGCATTAAAATGAGTATAGCAGAGCCAATGATTTTACTAATCCACACATTTTGCAGTATAGAAATTACACCTATCCACACACGGGAATGTTTAGTGCAAATGAACTCTTGCGTTCATGAGTATATGAATGAGTTCAGCGAGTGCGCTGATTACTGGGATGAAGAAAAAATTGAAGTAAGATGAACCTTGAAGTTACTATAAGAGATTTAAAGCCAGTCGGTTTAAATAATAGCTATACATTAGTTAGCCGTGGTAGATTCGTATCTAGAGTTAAGAAGAAACACACAAGAGAGTTTGAAGCTCAATTTGCTAAACAGTTACTGAAATATAAGAGAGAGATAAAGGTTTTTAATGATGCATATACTTATCTTAATCATTGCCTTATTCTTAATATTAGATTCTATATCCCAGTATTAAAAAAGAATAATACAATTAATAAAAGATCAGGTGATGTTGACGGCTTAATTAAGATCACTCAAGATTGTTTGTTCGAAGTTCTTGATGCTGATGATTCAGAAGTAATAGAAGTTGTTGCTTGTAAAATACACTCACCTGATTATAAAATAGTAATCACTCTCAACACCCAGTGCGTCAAAACAATATTGTAATATCAAAATAATTCATACACAATTAAGTTATGAAAGAATTTCATCGGTCACGCAGTGGTATGATTGCAGAAAATGAATTTATCAATCAATGCCTATTTAGAGAGCTGTCAGTCTATAAGCCTATTATTGATCTTGATGGTGTTGATTTTGTAGTGCGTACCAAGAGAGGCTACAGGAGAATACAAGTTAAAAGTGCTTCTGTTAAAGAAACTGGTAGGGAATATTTCAAGGTTAGTTCCAATTATCCTGCCGATTCATTTGAACTATTCTGTGTCTACATACACCCTGAAAAGTCTTGGTACATTATACCTGAAAGAAAGATCACTGGTAAGTGTGTCAGAGTTGGTACTGTTGGTGGTAAGTATTTTAAGTACCGTGAAGCGTGGAATCTCCTAGATGGATGAGTTCCATCCGTGAAACCCACCCAAATGAGGAGAAAATGAGAAATGCAAAAGCATACCTGTTTGTATTATATATCTATTTTATTTTATAACGCAAATCGTGAATGGATTGCCAGGTGAATATGCTCAGCCGATCCAACGTGATAATAAGCTAGTCGTTGTTTACCACTCTGTGACATATATCGATACTTGCTGAACTCTATGTGATTGTTTACGTATAACAATATATCTTTTATGACAAAGGCGTCTAAGTCTTTAGTTCTAATATCAATAGCTCTATGTTGAGAATGTGCAGGTGATTTTCTTTTAAGCTTTTGATCAATAAACTTATTTGAAACTGTTTGTGTGACTACCAGTTCAATATTGTGCCTTTCTTTTGCGTACGAATATACATCAGCAAATATCATTATCAATATCGGGTGTAACAATCCAAACATTTCTCTATCCCTTTTAGTTTTAAAAGATATCATGGGTTATCTGGCAGTTCGAATATATGAAGAGTCCCTTGGAGATTCCTAGGCAAGCCCTGTGTGATATATGAATATATTCTTGTTCCGCTCTGTACTATAACACTTTTATTAATAAAGTTACCTGCGAGCTGACTTGTTCCTGTGTCTGAAGTGAAAGAATCACCAAATCCAGTTGCATCCATACCTCCAAGAGTTACGTTTGTTGTTATAGCCAATCCCTCATGCCAGAATATCGTTAAACTTAATTTTTCTGCCACGCCCAAAACAGAAGCAGTTCCCTCAGCGAATATCATACATTTATTGCTGGTGTCGACGTGAACAGATGACGGTTCAAACATAATTAAACTTGTACCGTCTGCCGTGTGTATTAAGTTTTTTGTAATTGTGCTTGTTGATACGTTTATAGTTTTGTAATTTCTAAACGGGAAAAACATACTATAGCTCCTTAAATCTGAAATTAAAATTCATGTGTTTTGCGTTTGTTCCACTGTTTGCAAGAACTGGTATGATAGTATAACCCTTAAGTAGTGTTATAAAAGCATTATAATTATTGTCAACAACTGCGCTTGTTCCACTCAGTACTTCAATTGCCTCACTTTCTCCAACATTATAACCAACAGAAACATAGTTATCGCTTGTAGCATTACAAGTCACACCCGTGGTAAAAAGCAAAGAAACAAATACACCATCGCTGTCGTAAACATTGAAGTTCATACTCGTGGTTCCACTTGTCCCAGTAAAATAAAAGCTCATTACATAAGAATCGATAGTACAATCCCTTAAAACGTGCATGACACCACCCACACCCTCTGATGACCCTCCTGCATCAAAATAACCGTTGTAGGTAAAATCTTTTGTATAAAAAACTCTGTCCACAATATAATTCGATGCGCTTGCTACTTTTAATAAGAGTGATTCTGAGAGTGCCCTTCTATAAGCAACATCACCGACATAAAAGGTCTGTCTTGCTGGTGCCACTATATCAGTACTTGCCATATCTACTTCCTTTAAATTATCCCGTAAGGTAAGCCACCATCTGGGAATTTACTAAACTCAATTTTATCATTTAATTGTACTGCAAAACTTGGTGCTATATCAAGTGTCAGCGTGCCTGCAGTCGAATCTGTTACGGTCAATTCTTCTCCGAAACTATCCCTGGTGTAGTCATCTGAGTGAATATTGATAACGCTACCAACTGCCACTTCGTTATCTGCATTATCGTAAACTATCGTGACCCCTGAACCACTCAATATGTTTGCTTGTAATGACAAGTGTCCGAATCTTAATTTATAATCTTCGCCTTTGTTAGCATCATTACTATAAATAGGAAGTCCGACTGAATACCCTGCTATTGGTGCGAGACTAAGAGGTGTTGTACTCTCCAACAGCAATAGGTTTTTATTTCCTGCGTCGATACCTTTTAATGTGACTGTCTCGTCAAAGGTGTAATCATCACTCCTAACCCTTATCTCTTCACCTATAAAGTCAACCCACTTATCTGATTCAATATTATATTCACCTGTATCATTTGTTTTAACAATATCAATTACAAGTGTTGTCGAGTTTACCCCAACCTTGGAGCCAAGACCTACAACTGCATTTCTAACTGATAGATCAAATGATGTTTCAAGTATGTCAATGTTGATTTCACCAGTTTTTATATTTAGCTTCTTGTTTATAACTTCATACAATTTAGTTTTCTGGTTTCTCTTGCCAGTTTTAAAATCAACAGTCTTGCTCTCTTCACCACCAAACGGCAAAATATCTCCTACTTCTATATTAAACCCAGAGCCATACTTTATTTTTATTCCGTTTATATAGGTTGGTGCAAAAGAGTATCTGTCCTTCATCCTTTGAAGTATTTGATCAAGGGCAGTTCTTGTCAAGGCATTATCACGCATACCTTTTGACTCTATCTTTAAAACTTTTTTACCTGCCTTAATTCTATCAAGTGAAGTTGTATTGATTAAAACTTCTTTGACTGTAAATCTATCTTCGAGAAGTGCATCTTCAAAATCATATCTATATATGTTATATAAGAATTTATGAAGTGATCTTCTTTGTTTTAATTTCCCCATGTTGGTTATATTTCTAACGTCGATGGTAGGTAGTATCTCAGAGCTGAAAGGCGGTGTAATTAATTTAACACTTGATCTAGCTCGCCTTGGTATTTGGTACAAACCTTGGGGGTAATATATTTCTTTTGCTAAGAACTTTTTTGCATCTTCTATTGTGTCTCTTAAGTAGAATTTGTATTCAACAAAATTTGAAGGGAATGAATTTAGTATATCCAAGTGCCCTTGAACGTCTACTTGTGAGCTTAGCATCCCAAGCCCATCAGCTAGTAAATTGTACTGTGATTTGTATAGAAATGTATCTGTGAAATCTGGCTCGTCTGTTAGTGTTTCGTTAACTGTTATGTAAGAGCCATTTTCTAATATACCAAATTCTTTTATGGTATAAAATCCTGCGTTAACTCCAGTTAGCTCTATAAAATCACCTATAACCAAGCCAGTTGCGTCTTTGATATTGTGATGCTCAAATATTAATGTGTTCGGTATAGTGTTTATCACTGTCTCGACGTTAATTGCTTTTGGCTTGTCGTCTGATAGAAAGTAAGTGTTACCATCGTTCGATAACATTATTTTTAATGATGCCGGTATAGGCTTATCCTCAAACACGTAAAATGAAGTTGCTTCTGAGTCTATATCATGTGAAGCCGCTATTGATGCTATACCGCCCCTTGCGACTGTCAACGATGTGTCAGAGTCAATAGAAACAAGTTCCATTAACTCACTTTCAACTTGTATGTAAGAAGTGATTGTATCTTGTGATATAAACAACCCTTCTGTTTTTGGTACTGTCAAAACTGTTTCAATGTTATTTATTGCAACACTCAACTTGGTTACATGCTGTTCGAATATTGATTGATCTTTTAATTTGTCTGGGTGAGAAACTGACACAACAACCGAGCCGTTTTCTGTGTAGTAATCAACTATTATTCCCCTGAAAACAGGAATAGAATCCTCTGGGTAAACACCTTGTGCAAACCCAATAAAGAAGTCAGCTTTCTTTCCCAGTATCTCTGTCATGTTGTCGAAAGAAAATAACTGTGAGACTTCATTGTCTTTATCTACTAGCGAAATATTTACTGTAGATATTGATGAACTCGATTCCTTATCTGGGAATATCTGTTGTGTTATTGAGTTTGTTGTCCCGCTCTCTAATGATATTAAATCTCTTGAGTTTTCTTTTCTAGTTTTCCCATCCCAAGCGTCTGTTCCATCCCAACTTATATTTGAATCGAATCTTGAAAACTCTAAAATAGGTCTTGCACTAAAGATAATGTCCAAACCCTCAACAACTAAAATAGCTTGTGGGTTTATTGATACCTGCTTAGATAGACTTGAATTTGTTGGTGATATAGAAAAAGCCATTAATCAGTTACCTTTAGTTTGAAACCCATGTCTTTTAATTTTACCCTTGTTTCTTCATTTGTAAAATCATAGCGTTCAGTTACAATTCTACACTTTTTAAATATAAAACCAGAGCATACTTCGTATTGGTAAATAAATCCCGATGCTTCTGTGTCGATCCTCAAGGCTCTATTTTTTAGTGTTGGCACCTGTTTCAGCGAGTTGGCACAGCTCGTTGATGATATTGTCCATAAGAGCATGATTGCGTATGTTTTCAGCTTTGTTTGATTCTTCATAGTATTCACCCTTGAGATATAAAACCCTATCAAGATACTTCCTTGCAAGCTTGGTATTTTTGATTTTAAAATACTGCTCCGTTATAGAAAACAGAGCAGATATAGTTTTCATCTAGTCAGTCACTTCATTAATTAAAAGTTTAATTTCTTCCCACGACAAATCCTTTGCCTCAAGAAGTAACTCACCTTTGTCTTTCCAAACATCGTAAACTGACTGTACGATAGGTGCTATTTTTGGTAAATGAATAACGTCAAGCATATTAACCTTGCCATCCTCAAGAACTAATTCTCCAAGCTCAACCATCTCATCCAATGCCTTAACTAATTTTAATAGTGTTTCAATGTTTTTTTCTTCCATGATAATCTCCTGTTACTTGTTATCGGTTTTTAAATACTCTAATGAGTGCAGTCTTTCTCTTGATCTTGAATTTTCTTGCTCTAATAATAATATTCTAGTTTTGTTTTCTTTTACAAACTCCACAGTCTGACTGTGCTGTACTGTTACTTTTATCATTTCCATCTTTAATTCATTTAGGCTTAATATTAAGTTCCTTATGAAGAAAGCGTTTACTGTTAGAAGTGCTGTGTATACGTACTCCATATTAAAGTATTCCATTACTATCTTTTACCTGTACAAGTAATATCCATTACTGTATCCCACTTTGGAGTTTGCGAGTCTGATCTTGCAATAGCCATCACAACCTCAGTTGTAGTTGATCCCTCTTGAATAATTATAAAAGGCAAGCTTGTATTATAACAAGCACCGTCAGAGCATATCCCAGTGCAAACTGGTTTCTGCGAAAATGTGCCTGCTTTAAAATTTATCTGCTTACAGTTCCCACCTGAACCACAAGTGACAGTTGTTACTGAGTCAACCCAGTTTGCACATAATCCAGATGCATCGGTAACTATTGTTCCAGTTCCAAGGTCACAGTTTTCAACTCTTATTGTGCTGTCTGAGCTTGTAGTGACTCTCCCTAGGAATATATTGTCATCTTTAACTTCTTTTATTGTTAAATAATGATCAGTGGTAATATTATTTAGTGTTTGGGTTGCTGTCATTCTAAAAGTAAAAGCCTCTCCAACAGAATTACACTTAATAATTGCATCAAGCTTTTTTCCATTTGTGTTTATGCCTGATGGTGATACTTGCACCGATTTAACAGCGTCTCTATATAAATATATTGAGCTATTTGTGTCTGTGGTTGCTGATAGCAAACCAGAAAAATGATAGTCGCTTGTGTTCGGGCATGTAAAAGTTACACCGTCAAAAGAATTAGAGTTATCCTCTGTTTCAATCCAGCTTGCGTTAGTAACATTTGCAGTTAAAACTTGACCTGCATTACCTTCCGCCCTCACTGTTAACAACTTTGCAGGTATTGCATTTATATCAACCCCCGCTCCCCAGCCCACTATAGGAACTGTGACCCTAAAACTATACTGAATAGTTGCAGATGTAATTGGATTGTGACCTGAACCCTGAAAAAGGCTAACTCTTGTCGATCCTATGTAGTTTGCAAGGCGAATTGAATCAGCATCGTAAACAGTCATTGTTCCAACTTCATTTGATTGACCAGTGTTATTTAAAACTCCAGGTGCTGAAAACCCATGACCGATAAGGCTACCAGTATGGTCGACAGAGCTGTTCTCTATCACTCTTGTTAAATCTATTTGGTATCCTATTGGTAAATTATACAAATAATTTCCAGAGCCTGATACTGCGCCTGTGTTGTCTGTGTGTAGGTAGTAATAGGTGATCTCCATTGAACCACCGACTCTTCTCCATTGTGCTTCATCTGCAATTGTAGTTGTTGCCTTAGTTGGAGCTGTAGTTACTGCATCAATAACCATGGGAAATGCAACCCATTCTGTTATGGGGTTAATTGCACCACTTATTGAATCGCTCCATTTTAAACCAGTTGCTTCGTTTGAGTCAGCGACTAAAAATGTTCCATTAGTCCCAACATTTAGGTTAGCATTAACCGTTGTATATGTTTGAATTTGACCCTTAGTGTTCAACGTTGTGCTTATAGGTAAGTCAATCCATTTTAAACCAGTGGTCTCTGTACTATCAGCACTTAATATTTGGGCATCAGTGCCAACAGCCAATCTTGCATTTGCAGAATCATATGTTTGAACATCGCCTTTAGTTGTAAGTGTTGTGCTTATAGGAGCATCCATCCAAATAGGAAAGCCAGAGGCACCAACAGTCAGAAGCTGATCTAGTGTTCCTATTGCAAGCCCTGTTAAGCCAGAATCATTGTACAAGATAGAGCCGTCTACTATCCCCGTTATAACAACTTTGTTTACAGGTGTTAAAATCAAATCTGCTTTTGAGTTAATCTCATCTATCTGTTTAACAATATTGCTTGTGAATTGTGCAATAGCAACTGTGCTTAGTAGTGTAAGTGCTATTATTAAATATCTTCTCATTAGAAATTTCTCCCCACTTCTATGTATCTCTCAAGTTCATCATTATAAATAAGAGTTAAAATGTATCCACGCAATAATACAGCATCACCATTTATGTAACACCCAAACTGAACATCATTTAATGCTACTGTTACTGTGTTGGTATCGCTATGTCCTACTATATTTACAATAGAACCATCATTCACAACCTTAGCACCCGTGAATGGTAGAATGTTCAAAGAAATAGCACTGCCATCTCCAACAACTCTATGTTCTTGGTTCATACTGTCAGCGTCAAGGGGTATAGTCCCACTCGCTGATATTGCAGATTCGGCTATTATTAATTTACTGTTTTGGTTTACTGATAATTGTGTGTTTGTTATTGCCAGCCCACTTAGCGGTGCATTTAACCCGAGTAAACCTATGGTCTCATCGTTTATAGTCTTATCCAAAAATGTTGCATTAGTCGTTGAAGATGAAAGCTTGCTCTTAAAGATTATCGGCATATGTATATCCTATTATATTAATTTACGGAACGTCAAAAGACTACTTTCATAATATTCGGCATAACCCTTTGAGTATAATTCTTTTATTTTAAAATCTACACCCTTGCTTGAGCCTTGAGATTTTTCAAGTAAACAATCTGTGTAATTTAAATCAGGGTTATCTTTATCTGGGATGAACTCTATTGGTGCTTTAGTAATGCAGTAAGTTAGGAATGATCTAAGGTTTTCATAGCCCTGAGCATCGGTATCAATAATACTTCCCTTACCTTGAGCAATATTAGTTTGAAGAGTTATATTACATTCCATGAAATTAACAGTGCCGTAACTAACCACCTCAACAAGCCCAGACGGTGTTGTGTTTATATTAGCCTGTGTTGTCTTTACTATGTCAGCAAAATCCACGAACTTTTGAAGATAGAATTGTGGGATAAATATTTCACCACTAGGAAGATCACCTGTATATGTTAGAAGTCCTGTTAAATCAGCACCACTAAATCCTATTAAAGAATAAGAGCTTGCCGTTGCAAGAGTTCCGCTTGTGATTAATAAATCAAATGCGCCATCGGAATTGATAGTTATAAGCCTCGTAGCTCTGTCGAGTGTTGTTGTGTATGTTAGTGAGCCTGATGCGTTTAGAGCAACTGACACAGCATCTGAATAAGCGTCGAGTGTGTACGATCCCACTTCTATGCTTGCTGTTTGCTCTGCTCCAACTCCTTCAATGAAATTAAAAGAACTGTTCTCATCGGTTACTGTGTGTCCGTAGGTGAATGATGCCTTAGTTTTTATTGTCATTATCTACCTTATGCGAAATTCGGATTTAGAATTACAGTTCCGTTTTTCTGATTTGATTCTGATTGTATGTCTGCAATGAATGATCCCAGTTCTTCTTGCTGAACTAGTGAGCCTTCAACTGTCAAATTTATAGTTGTGCCCTGTGTCTTTGCCACTAAGTTATCTGGTTCTGCTGTGTTTGAGTCCTGTGAAACAGATGATGATTCAAAACTACCACCACCACTACCACCACTGGCACTTGCCACTGATCCACCGCCACCTGAGAATGATTTCATTATTGCACCCAACGCAACCAACCCAGCACCTGCAATTAATGCTTGTGGTCCTGATAATCCAGTCATAGCGGTCAGAGCTATACCCT
>JBLHLI010000008.1:0-18009 GCA_047618765.1 Enterobacterales bacterium
CAATTATTATCAGTAGAATGAAATTTGAGCCAGATGGAGATAAAGATTATCACTATGCCAATCTTGAACGAATATTCGCTGTATTAATGATTGTTACAGCCTGTGGTATGGCCTTTGCTCATGGCTCTAATGATGTAGCCAATGCAATTGGACCTCTTGCAGCTGTAGTTAGCATTGTTCAATCTGGTGGTCTAATTGCCGGTGAATCAGCTACCGATATAAAAATATTGCTATTAGGTGCTTCAGGTATTGTTTTGGGACTGGTTATCTTTGGTAAAAGGGTTATCACTACTGTTGGTAAGAAAATAACCGAATTAACACCTAGTCGTGGCTTCGCGGCTGAACTAGCTGCCGCTACTACTGTCGTAATAGCATCAGGAACTGGTTTACCAATATCCACCACTCATACCCTTGTTGGAGCAGTGCTTGGTGTAGGATTAGCTAGAGGTATAGCAGCACTGAATTTAACTGTCATTCGGACAATTGTTGTTTCATGGGTAATTACCTTACCTGCTGGTGCAACATTATCTATAATATTTTACTATATTTTAAGAGCCATATTTTCAGGTTAGCTGACATAAATAATTAATTAATTAAGAAGGTAGTCATTTTGAAACAACTCGCATTACTAACTGTAGTTCTATTGTCGGTATTAGCACCGGCACAACTCAAAGCTGAAACTCGATATGTTTCAGACAGTTTAACAATATTTATCCGCACTGGACCAACTCATCAATTCAGAATTGTTGGTACTATAAAAGCCGGAGACGCTGTTGAAATCATTGCTGATGATGCTGTTAATAAAGCCACCCATGTTCGTCTAACAACGGGTAGAGAAGTTTGGGTAGACACCGAACAATTAATGACTGGCAAACCTAGCAGTCTCTTGCTCAGCGAAGTTAGTTCACAATTACAGCAAAGCTCTAGTAGCAGTAATCAACAGATATCTGACCTACAACAAGAGCTGCAACAGGCCAATGAGTTAGCAAGTGTTAGCAAAGACTTACAAGCCCAAGTTACACAGCTCGAATATGATAAAGAATTGTTAGACCAAAAAAATCAAACGCTCAGTGATCGTTCACGTTATGATTTGATGACGGCTGGCGGCATTGTCGCCCTCATAGGTGTCTTATTAGGTTTGGTACTGCCCTCTTTATTCCGTCGTAAGAAAAACGATGTTTGGCGCTAATTCTTAGCTTAACTATAAAATATGCAACATGCTTTTTTTTCTCATATACAGCAACAGCATCCTAACCCTGGTAAGTTTTCTGATTTTCTATCAGCTTGCCAGAGACCTCTTCGAAAAAGCATTCGTGTCAACACCTTAAAAATTTCTGTCATAGATTTTAAAATTCTTGCTTACAAAAGAGGATGGGAGTTATCGATTATTCCTTGGTGTGAAGAAGGTTTTTGGATTGATGATGACAGCACAGCTGAACAATTTTCATTAGGCAATAGCGGCGAACATCTTCTAGGACTTTTCTATATTCAAGAAGCTAGTTCAATGCTTCCTCCCATTGCCTTACTGAAAAAAAATCTAGCCAGTAATAACCTACCTAGTAATAACTTACCTAGGAAAAACCTCAAGATTTTAGACCTTGCTGCAGCACCCGGTTCAAAGACAACACAACTTGCTGCGATGGTAAATAACACTGGCACCATCCTCGCAAACGAGTTATCAGCTAGCCGATTAAAAGTACTGCATGCGAATCTTGCACGCTGTGGTGTAAGCAATAGCTGCTTGAGCCACTTCGATGGTACTGAGCTTGATAAACCGTTAAAAGGTTACTTTGATGCTATCTTAGTGGATGCACCTTGTGGCGGAGAAGGTACTTATCGTAAAGATCAAAAAGCACTCGACAATTGGTCTTTAGAAGCCATTCAATCGATATCTAACATTCAGAAAAAGTTACTAAGATCAGCCTGGGCAATGTTAAAACCAGGTGGCAGATTGGTCTACTCTACTTGCACCTTATCTCGAGGAGAAAATCAGGATGTCATTCAGGCATTAATTGATGATGTCGCTGCAGATTTAACTATCATCAATTTGGCCGAGCTTTTTCATGGAGCAGAAAAAGCGACCACGAAAGAAGGCTTTCTTCATGTTTGGCCAGAGACCTTTGATTGTGAAGGCTTCTTTGTTGCTTGCTTAGAGAAAAGTGAAACAGCTGAAACCGAAGTCACTGATTATAAATTATCGGGGCAGTCGCCTTTTCACAGTTTATCTAGCAAAACAACAATCTTGGTTCAAGAGTATTTCCAACAACATTTTGGATTTGACTTATCAGCTTTAAGTGAACACCTTAAAATAAGAAATAGTCAGAGAGAACAACAAATTTGGTTATTTCCAGAGCAAGGTGATGCACTACGAGAAGTTATGCGTTTGCAACGCAGTGGAATTAGAGTTTGTGATCTTATTGATAGTCGTAAAGGTACTTTGATAAAAACAAAGAATGAGTTTATTAATTGCTTCGGTAAGCAATTTAAATCCCAAGTCGTTGAGCTTAATGCATCTCAAGCTGAGGCTTTGACCAAGGGTGATAATATTAATTTTAATGTATTGGATGAAGAAAATATTCAATTAGAAAAAGGTGAAGCGATTTGTTTATTTCATGGAGCTCCACTGGGGCTTGCAAAAGTCATCGCTAATAAAAAAACAACTGACGGCAACATCATTAAATTGAAAAATAACTTACAGCGTGATCTGTTAAGAAACAATGCAAATTATAATGATTAATCTCGCAGCCAATTAGTCATAGAATCCAAGAAAAAACGCCTACCTTTATATCTCAAAATAACACCATCTGATAATATATGAACTAAAACCAAACCTCTATCGACTGCCATACCATCACTTAAATTTTTTCCATTAATGATAACAAAACTACCTCCATCACTGACGAAGATGTGGGTGCTAAATTCCATGTCAGGTATCTTCTGTTGGAAGGCATAATCTAAATCGTAAATATCTGGTACTGATGCTCTATCAAGTTCAGTGATTGTTGGTTTTGATTCAACAACTTGTTCTACTTTTAGCTCTACTTGCTGAGGCGCTTCTTGTTCAGCTTTTTGTGTAGCAAGTGATTCAGCTATCACCTCTTTAACTGGCGGTATTGTAATAGGCTGCACTTCGGTAAATTCGTCTTGGGATTTCAGATTTTCAGTTTTAGCATTCTCAATGTTAGAGTTTTCAACTGGTTCAGTTCTGCCTAATTCTGAATTTTCTGTATTCGAACTTGATATTGTCGTGGCTTGATCATTGTTTTGATTTGCTAATTCATTTTGATTTCCAAAAAGAATATATGCTAACAAAAACCCATTAATCAACAGTAATGTAATACCAAAAACCCAATAAACAGTTTTCGACTTTGCTTCTTTATGGAGCATCGGGTGATGAGTTTTTAAGTTAGGTACTTCAGTAGGATTTCGTTCCTGCTCTGACTTTCTCAACGCTTCAAGAATATACGACATTAGTAACCTACTCCTTCATCCAATATAGTAGGAACATCATTTTTGATTAATGTAGTGAGCTTAATAATTGTGTAGGGTCCTGCTACACCATCAGGATTTAATGAATGAGCTAATTGAAATTTCTTAACCGTTTCTTGCAAATTACTATCAAAAACTGCGTCAGGAGGTACTATTAAATCTAAGTTATCTAGCATGGCAAAATTAGTTAACAACCACTGTACTGGAGTACCTGTCATCGAAACTGATAATGGCGTTTCATAATTTGGAGGTGATTGCCAAAAATAGGTAATCTCACCATTCCAATATTCTAAAACTTGCTGCTTTGATAATAACATTTCTTTGCCCGCAAAATTCATTCGAACATTATCACTCTCTATGGAAACTAACACAGCATAAACGTTTGTATTAGATGACGTGGTCAATTTTAAAATTGCAGGTCTATTAAGAGAACTAAGCTGCCACCAACTGCTATTTCCTGTTTCACAACGTAATTGGTTTTCTCTTGCAAAACTACAAGCTTCGCCATCAAACTCAACACTATAATCAAGTTTCCATTGTTTAAAAAGTTGTTGTTGTGCTTGGGCATTAGTTAAACTTTGAATGCTACTTGGAAGAAAAGGCAGTAGGGGCTTTAATTGAGCTATTTTATCTAAACGATTTTTTTCTGCCAAATCATTGCTATCCTGAATAGCTTTTAAACTGTCTTTTAATTTTTGATTTTCTTGTGCTATTTGTTGAAGCTCATCCGACTGTTTATTAATGACAGCTTGTTTATCATTCAAAAGACTAGGACTAGATTGCTTTTCAGTATCTAAAGTAAGCTCTAATAACTGTTCTTGGCTTTGTTGTAAATGATAGAAGCTGTATCCGCCACCTATTATTATGACAGCCAAAAGTACCAAGGTGCTAAACCGCCATTTTCTTCCAGGAGTGTATGAAGGTTTAATGGTATCAGCCTGTACTTCATGAACTTCCCCACCCATGACTTCACTGGCAGCTTGTTTGACCACAGACTGACTAATTTGCTTTAGATTTCTTGCATAAGCACCAAGCATAGAACGATCACAAAGCACATTAATTAATCGTGGAACGCCACCCGTTCTCTTATAGAGTTCTTTAATCGCTTTTGTATCAAATAACAAACTATCATTAAATCCTGACACTTCTAAACGATGCAATATATAAGCTTCACATTCGTCTAACGTAAGGGGTCGCAAATGAAAACGTGCCGTAATACGCTGAGCCAATTGGCGTAGCTCATGCTTTGCCAGTAAATCTTTTAATTCTGGCTGTCCAATGAGGATAATTTGCAGCAGCTTTTCTTTATTCGTTTCAAGATTCGTTAATAGACGAATTTGCTCTAGGGTTTCAGTACTTAAATTCTGTGCCTCATCAATCATTAAAACTATTTTCAAGCCTTTGGCATGAGAGGTTAATAAAAACTCATTCAAGGCATCGTTTAGTAGCTTTAAATTGGCATCTTTTGGATAATCAATGTGTAATTCATCGCAAACAGTAGCAAGCAATTCTGTGGTTGATAACTTTGGATTTAGAATAAAGGCTAATCGGGTGTGCTCAGGAAGCTGCTCTAAGAGACATCGACATACAGTTGTTTTTCCTGTGCCAACCTCACCTGTGAGTAAAACAAAGCCGCCACCATCACCGACTCCATATACAAGGTGTGCTAAAGCTTCCCGGTGCTGCTCACTCATAAATAGATAACGAGGGTCAGGGGCAATTGAAAATGGCTTGTCGGTTAATCCAAAATACTTATCGTACATTTACTTGTCTGGTTCATAGTTGATCTTTATGCCATTATAACCATAACTGCAAGAATAGGTAAAATATAGGTTAAGGGTGTTAATGAAAACATATCTCGTTGGTGGTGCTGTACGTGACAAATTACTGAATTATCCGTTTGTTGAAAAGGATTGGGTGATTACGGGAGCCACTGTCAAAGAAATGCTAGAGCTTGGATATCAACAAGTTGGTAAAGACTTTCCTGTGTTTCTGCACCCCAAAACAAAAGACGAACATGCCCTAGCACGTATCGAACGTAAATCCGGTCATGGATATAGCGGCTTTGAGGTTGATGCTAGACCTGAGGTTACCCTTGAAGAAGATTTATCGCGTCGTGATTTAACTATTAATGCCATCGCTGAGGATACTGAAGGCAATATTATCGATCCCTTTAATGGCGTGGGCGACATTGAGCATAAAATTCTTCGCCATGTATCAAATGCCTTTGTTGAGGATCCAGTCAGAGTATTGCGTCTTGCCAGATTTGCAGCACGCTATCATCATCTTGGCTTTACCATAGCGGATGAAACCCTTAATTTGATGAGAACAATTGTCAATGACGGAGAGCTTGAGCATCTCGTAGCTGAGCGCGTATGGAGAGAAATGGAGCGGGCTCTTGGGGAGAAAAATCCTGAAGTCTTTTATGAAGTACTCAGAGAAGTTGGTGCTCTAAAGGTTTTACTGCCTGAGATTGATGTACTATTTGGCATTCCTGGCCCTAAAAAATGGCACCCAGAAATTGATACCGGTATTCACACCATGATGGTGTTGGTGCAAGCAGTAAAATTATCTGATTTGCCCCTCGTCCGCTTTGCAGCGCTCTGTCATGATCTGGGTAAAGGTATAACACCAAAAGAACTTTGGCCGAAACATAGAGGTCATGAAAAAGCTGGTATCAAGATCATCAATTCACTCTGTGAAAGGCTGAAAATTCCAAGAGAGTTTCGTGAACTTGCCTGTCTAGGCTCTGAATATCATTTACATTCTCATACCGCCTTAGAGTTAAAACCCAAAACACTGCTTAATATGATGGAAGCTTTTGATATTTATCGTCGAGCAGAGCGATTTGAATATTTTATAGATATTAGTGAAGCAGATTCTCGTGGCCGAACTGGCTATGAAGATAGAGACTATCCACAACGTGAGTACTTAGAAGAAGCAATGCAGACTGTGCTGTCGATTTCCAATAAAACGCTAGATGATCCAAGTCTCAGTGGTAGGGCGATAGGAGATGCACTAAGAAAAGCAAGGCTTCAAGCATTAGTTGACTTAAAGCCGAGCTAGATACCTAGCATCATTAATAACACTACACCAAGCGCCATACGATAGATGATAAAAGGTAGGAAACCTAGTCGTTCGATCATCGATAAAAATAGGTGAATACAGGTATAGGCACTTAGGGTGGCAATGCCTGTACCTAAAGCAATTTTAGGCCAGTCAACAGGTACTGAACTTTGCAACAATTCAATAAATAAATAACCACCCATTGCAGCAATGAGTGGAATTGATAATAAAAACGAAAATCTTGTGGCTGCGGCTCGAGTTAAACCTAACATAAGTCCTGCTGTCATGGTTATTCCAGAGCGTGACGTACCTGGAATGAGAGCAATAGCTTGAGCAAAACCAACAATAAGTACATCTTTAAAACGCAATGAATATTCATCTCTGCTGAGATTTTTTTTCCGATCAGCAACCCACAACAGTAAGCCAAAGGTAATGGTTGTCATAGCAATCACAAAGACACTGCGAAAATTATCTTCAATGAAAGATTTAAATAACAAGCCAAAAAGACCTGCAGGGATTGTTCCGAGTATCACTAACCAAGCAAGCTTTGCATCTTTCTGCAATGGCTCTGAACTTCCGAGTGTCGGTAAGCTTAAGAACCAGGCTTTAGTCATGTTGATAACTTCTACTCTAAAATACATGACTACAGCCACTAGAGATCCCACATGAACCGCCACATCAAAGGCAAGCCCCTGATCTTCCCATCCCAATAACTTACTCGGCAGAATCAAATGTGCTGAGCTTGAAATCGGTAAAAACTCTGTGAGTCCTTGGATCAGTGCCAAGATAATTGTTTGTAGCCAATCCATAACTAGTCTAAAACTCCTGAATATCGTATAAATAAACTCATAGGCTATGTCTCATATCGCTGAGACTAAAGCCGATTAATTGAGTACTAAGCTCAAAGGGTAAGTCTTGAGTTAAGGCAATCATTTTAAACATCTCACCCATTTCATCGGGCATAATTAATGTTCTAAGTTGCTGGGCAATTCTCATTTGTTTATCAAGATCATCTTCTACACTTTGTTCAGCCATATGCAGAATACCACATCCACTGAGAAAGCTAGCCTGATTTGTATAGCCCGAGACACTTAAACCCGCCTCTGATGCAGACTCTGCCACAGCAGTAAAATCCACATGAGCAGTAATATCTTGTAAGCCTGGTAGAAAAAGCACCTGATCATGGCTGTGATGCCTATAATGACAAATTAATGAACCTTCACTTCGCTCAGCCAGATAATACTCATGGCGAGGGTAACCATAATCAATCAGTAATATCAGCCCCTGCTTTAAACACTTTGCTAGCGCTTCAATCCAGCTTTCCATAGCTAAATTAACTTCAGATCGATAACCTTCAGCAAAATCGATTGCTTGAATTTCTTCTCTCTCTTGCCAATCTTTAACGTCTGATGAAAGTTCAGTGGAGGTTTCTAGAATCAATTCACCCTCCTCTCCTTTTACAACCTGAACATCCTTCAGTCCATTTGCCGTCATATCAAAAAGATGAACAGGCATGGCGTCGATCACTTCATTAGCTAAGATCACACCCTTAAAGTCCTTCTCAGGTAATTCATCTAACCAACGAATCTTTGAATAGAGATGGGGGATTTCTTCTTCTAGACGCTGTTGTTGACGCTGTTTAAGATCAGCAGATATTTCAACAATCAAATAGTATTCGGGTAAGCAGTCAATTTTTTCAAGCTGCTGTAAGATATCTTTAGCCAAGGTTCCAAGGCCTGCACCGAACTCAAGAATAGAGCCTTGGGTTGCTTTTAAAACTTCAGCACATTGATTGGCAATGGCGTAACCGTAAAAGGGTGATATTTCAGGAGCGGTAATAAAATCGCCGGCTGGACCTATTTTATGGGCACCTGCGCTATAATAGCCAAGGCCTGGGGCATGTAATAACTGCTCCATGACTTCAACGAAAGGCAGAGGATTTTTTTCTAATTGCTCCGACAACTGCAAGTAAAGTTGTTCGCTATGATCAATAGCATCCATTGACGGTAGAGGAACATTACCTAATACTTGAATCTGTTGACGAATTCTATCAGCATACAACATTAAAATTCTCTAATTACGTTTACAAACCGCCAGTTCATTTTTACAATGACCCTAGCAAGTGATATAGCCGCAGACTTTAACGACACTATGGAATTGATGCAAGCATGAATGTTATAAATAATGATACAAATATTAATAATGACTCTCTCCCTGTTGCTCTAATTACAGGTTCAGCGAGAAGAATAGGTGCAGAGATTGCTCGCCATCTACATCAGGCTGACTATCAGATCATTATACATTGCAATCATTCTGTCAAAGACGCTAAGGCTTTAGCTGATGAGCTTAATGAACGAAGAGCTAACAGTGCAAGGGTGATCCAAGCAGATTTAAGCAGTACCGAAGGCTGCACAAGTCTTATCGAAGCAGCGATTAATCCTGAAGGTTTATTTGATGGTCGAGTTGACGCTCTTATCAATAATGCTTCTGCTTTTTATCCGACAAAGGTAAGTGATGTAACCGATGCTGACTGGCAACAATTATTTAATACCAATCTAAAGGCGCCCTTTACATTAGCTCAACAAAGTACCGCTACCTTGAAACAATACCAAGGTTCAATTATTAACATCACTGACATTCACGGCGAACGGCCTCTCAAAGGCTACTCTGTCTATTCGATGACTAAAGCCGGGCTTATTTCCATGACTCACTCCCTTGCCAAAGAACTAGCGCCAGAAATTAGAGTCAATGGCGTTTCTCCAGGCGCTATACTTTGGCCTGAGGCCGATGAAGCTGACGGTGATGGTAGCGATGAAAAACAGTTGAAGGTGTTGGCAAAAATTCCATTGAAGCGCATGGGAGTGCCAAATAATATCGCTCAAAGCGTGCTTTTTCTTTTAGCAAATGATTATATTACAGGTCAGATAATAAGCGTCGATGGTGGGCGTTCCTTATAAAAAGCTTTTGCTAATCCCAGTCAGTAGCCACTTTCCATAATTTTTGCTCATTAGGATATTTTTTCCAATGTTCAGCAAAGCTCAAACCTGTTACTGGATGAATGTTTTCAGGCGCCATAATTGAGAGAGGCCAAAGTACATAAGCATTTTCAAGTATTTCATCTCGAGGCAATTGCACGGGTGAATTACAAATTAAATCACCATAAAGTAAAGGATCAATATCAAGGGTTCTTGCACTGAATTTAGGCTCACTGCGATCTCGACCCGATTTATCTTCTATAGACTTATAAATTTTTACAATGTCCACTAGAGGTAGTGATGTTGAAAATGAAACGATTAGATTATAAAAATTATCACCACTAAAACCTACCGCTTCGCTTTCAAAAGTCGGCGAAATCTCGAGCTCTCCAAAAGCTTGCTGCAAAAGATCCAGCGCTGTTGATATCGCTCGGTTACGGTCAATATTACTACCGATACCAAGAAATACCTTAGTCATACTCATTAGAGTGACTTCCCTTCTAATTTTTCTACTATTTTTTGTCTCTCAATAACTAAACCAACATCTTTTGCACCCCGTAAAGCTCCAGGTTTACTGACTCTTAAGCGCAGCCAATTGACATTAAATTCTTTAAGTACGATTTGAGCAATGGTCTCGACCATAGTTTCTATAAGCTGATATTCACTCTCTTCAACAAACTGAATAATTCGTTTACCCACAGCTTTATAATTTAGCGCATCATCTATATGATCAGATTTAGCCGCTTTCGCAATATCCGTCTCCATTTCAATATCAATGCTAACAGTTTGTTTGATTTTACGTTCCCAATCAAAAATACCAATGATTGTCTCAACTTGGAGTTCTCTAATATATACAATGTCGCGACTTATGCTCACTTTACTTACTGCCTTTTTATGAAAGAAGCGTTATACTAATTCACACCCTCTCGATAACCAAGTATTTATTAATACTATAGTCAAAAAATGCCCATTACTGAGATAATAGTTCTTACATCCGCCTACCTACTAGGCTCTATTTCATCTGCCATTATTATTTGTAAGATGATGGGTTTAGGCGATCCGAGAAATTCTGGTTCACATAATCCTGGCGCGACCAACGTTTTGCGCATAGGTGGCCGTCGGGCAGCTGCTTTCACCTTCGTTTTTGATGTTCTTAAAGGTGTGATACCAGTCGCTATTGCTAAATACTATGATTTTTCGATTTTATGGCTAAGTGCTGTTGTCGCCGCAACCTTTATAGGACATTGCTTACCCCTATTCTTTTCTTTCAAGGGAGGCAAAGGCATTGCAACAGCTTTTGGCGCCTTATCAACCATGAACTGGCAGATTGGCTTGGTTATTCTGATTGTGTGGGTAATAATCTTCGCAATTTTTCACATATCTTCTCTAGCGGGTATCAGCTCAGCTTCAACAATTCCAATGGCAACCTGGTATTTTACACCAGAGAGCATTTTGCCAATGACTGTCATGTCACTGCTGATAATTTGGCGTCATCATGACAATATTAAAGGTTTAATTACTGGTGATGAACAGCGTCTGGGTGGGTCGGACTAAGCTCCGTAAGCGGCCAACGAGGTCGCGCTATTATACCCAAATCAGAGCTCTCTCCTGCTTTAAATCGTAAATATCCAGCATAGGCAATCATCGCACCATTATCGGTGCAAAACTCTGGACGCGGATAATAAACTTTGCCGTTAAATTCATCCATTACTTCACTAAGCCGTTTACGGATCTGGATATTAGCACTCACCCCACCCGCTACAACCAAGGTCTTATAACCCGTTTCTTTTAATGCCCGACGACACTTAATAGCTAAGGTTTCACATACCGCTTCTTCAAAGGCATAGGCAATATCAGCTTTAGCCTGATCGGTTAAATCTTCACAAGATCGAATAGTATTAGCAGCAAATGTTTTTAATCCACTGAAACTAAATTCTAAGCCAGGTCGATTAGTCATAGGCCGAGGGAATTTATGAACTCCAGCAGTTCCCTTTGTTGCAAGGGCAGCTAGAGCTGGTCCTCCGGGATAACCCAAACCTAATATTTTAGCCGTCTTATC
The DNA here is from genome assembly GCA_047618765.1 of Enterobacterales bacterium. GTDB lineage: Bacteria > Pseudomonadota > Gammaproteobacteria > Enterobacterales. The sequence continues at coordinate 11,590 of JBLHLI010000008.1, forward strand.
AAAGGCCTCACCGACAGCATCATCCAATGATTCTCCTAATAATTCATATTGGCCAACACCCTTAACTTTAATCAGTTGAGTATGTCCACCCGAAACCAGTAGCGCTATGAAAGGAAAGTCAGGAGCAGGATCTTCAAGCATAGGTGCTAATAAGTGACCTTCCATATGATGAACTGCCACAGCAGGACACTTCCATGCATAGGCCAACGAACGAGCCATACTTGCACCCACTAAAAGAGCGCCTATAAGACCAGGACCTGCGGTGTAAGCAATAGCATCAAGCTCATCACCTTCAATACCAGCAATCGCTAAAGCTTCTCTAACGAGCGGAACAGTACGCCGAATATGATCTCTTGAAGCTAACTCTGGAACCACACCGCCATATTGAGCGTGTAACTTAACTTGAGAGTGTAAGACATCTGCGACGATACCTTTCTCTTCATCATAAATGGCAACTCCGGTTTCATCACAAGAAGATTCTATTCCAAGTATAAGCATTCAGTCCTCAGTTAATTAAATAGCTAAAATTATGTTCAGCAGGATACCGTATTTAACCCTGTTACTTCAATAAACAACAACTATCTATTACTGCTTTAAGTAATTAAATATGTAATAGTATGGAATTAGATCTTTGCATTCAGATCTAAAAAGGGGTAGAATTGCGCCCTCGCAACGGTTGTAGCTCGATATTCAACCTTAACTTACTGATTTTAAAGGGTTTTTAGATGCCTGCTGTACGACTAAAAGAAAACGAACCATTCGACATAGCGCTACGTCGCTTCAAACGTTCATGTGAAAAAGCTGGTGTACTAGCTGAAGTACGTAGACGTGAATTTTACGAAAAGCCAACAAGCGTTCGTAAGCGTAAGAAAGCTGCTGCTGTAAAGCGCTCATTGAAGAAAGTATCTCGCGAAAACGCTTCACGCGTTCGTCTATACTAGATTTTTTGATTTTAGCCGATGGTATGTAAACTATCGGCTAAACAATTTCTTCCCAGACTGAATCCTATTGATGGTGCTTAAACACTATGTTGCTTAAAAATCATGTTGCTTGAACGCATTAAAGACGATATGAAGCAGGCCATGCGTGACCGTGCCAAAGATCGCCTTAAACCGATCCGCTCTATTCTTGCTGCTGTAAAGCAACAGGAAGTAGATAGGCGTGTAATACTAGAAGACGTCGAGGTTCTTGCCATCATCGATAAGATGGTCAAACAACGACGCGATAGTATCGAGCAATTTGATAAAGCCGGAAGAGACGATCTCTCAACCATTGAAAGATTTGAGATTGAAGTCATTCAAGGATACCTGCCAGCGCAACTTACTGAGCAGGAAATCACTGAGCTAGTTGCAGAAGCTATATCCACATCAGGTGCAGAAGGTATGCGTGATATGGGTAAAGTAATGGGTATTTTAAAGCCTAAAATGCAAGGCCGTGCCGATATGGGCAAAGTCAGTGGATTAATAAAATCACAACTTAGCTAGTTGGCCCTTACCTAGCCTTTCTTTTTTATTTAGGAGCAAAGCCTCTCACGTGAAAGGACGGATCCCCCAATCGTTTCTCGATGAAGTTCTAGCTCGCACTGATCTAGTTGACGTCATTGATAGTCGTGTGCCTTTAAAAAAATCTGGCCACAACTATAGTGCCTGCTGCCCTTTCCATAATGAAAAAACACCCTCATTCAATGTTAATCAAGACAAACAATTCTTCCATTGTTTTGGCTGCGGCATTAGTGGTAACGCCATTAGTTTTCTCATGGAATACGATCGTCTAGAATTTCTAGATGCAGTGGATGATCTAGCCTCTAAACTAGGCTTAGAAATACCAAGAGACGCAAGCAAAGCTGAAGTCCCTGGTAGCTCCGATCTCTACGATATCATGGCAGAAGCCAGTCAATATTTTCAACAGTTATTACGTAAAAAAGCCGATGATGGTAAAGCCATCGCCTATCTTCAAAAACGCGGGCTCTCAGGTGAAGTAGCTCGTGATTTTGGACTCGGCTTTGCTAGCGATAAATGGGATGGATTACTCAATTCCTTAGGCGGTAGTGCTGATAGACAACAAAAACTTGTTGATACCGGTATGGTGATCAAAAAAGATACCGGTAAGTGCTATGACCGTTTTCGCGATAGAGTGATGTTTCCTATTCGTGACCGCCGAGGTAAAGTTATCGCCTTTGGTGGACGCGTTATTGATCAAGGCGAACCGAAATATCTCAACTCACCTGAAACGCCTATTTTTCATAAAGGCCGTGAACTTTATGGATTATTTGAAGCTCGACAGGCGAATCGTAAATTACAAAATATTCTTATTGTTGAAGGATACATGGATGTTGTTGCCCTCGCTCAATTCGATATTCGCAATGCTGTCGCGACACTTGGCACTGCAACCAATGAATTCCATTTACAGCAGCTATTTCGAGTGGTCAATGACCTGATCTTTTGCTTTGATGGCGATAAAGCTGGAGCCGCTGCTGCTTGGAAAGCTTTAGAAATTGCCCTACCACTAATTAGAGGCGACCGCTTAGTCCGATTTATGTTTCTGCCCGATGGCGAAGATCCAGATACGATGGTAAGAGCTATCGGTAAAGAGGCTTTCGTTGAGAAACAAAACCAAGCTGTTCCACTCTCACAGTTCATGTTTGAGCATTTAGCAAAAGACAGTAATCTTGATAGCGTAGACGGACGCAGTAGTTATGTGGCGAGAGTTAAAAAATATCTCGAGAAAGTAACCGACCCCATTTTACAAGAATTGTTGATCACAGAACTTGGCGAACGTGTACATCTGTCCACTGAAAAGTTAGCTACAGCCATGGATATAAAAAAATCCGGCGCCATTAGAAACATTAAAAAACCTTCTGGCAAACCCAAGACAATGACACCGATGAGGATGGTTATTGGGCTTTTAGTTCAGCAGCCAAATCTTGCTTCAGAAGTCACTGATGCGGAGTGGTTAGAACATGTTAGCCAACCCGGTGCACCCTTATTAAAATCAATGCTTGAAATGTTACAAAAGAGTCCCCATCTTACCACCGGCGCTTTAATTGAAAATTGGCGTGGTCAAGATGAATATCAGCAGTTAATGACTTTGGCTAGCTGGGAACATTTGATTACAGAGCAGGATAAAGTCGTCACAATATTTTGTGATGCCATAGAAAAACTCTTTATTGAGATTCGTCACCTAAGACTCAGTGACTTAATATCTAAAAAGAAACAAAATTGTTTATCAGAAAACGAACAATTAGAGCTAAAACAGTTACTTTCTGGCTCAATGAACTAGTATTAGTAAAATAAAGCAAAAAAATTCATACAATTTGACGACTAAGTGTCGATTTTGAACTAAATTGTATATAATGCCCGGCTTTCCTAAAAAGCTTAGTTACTATTTATTATTAATTAGTACTAAACTTAAGAGAATCGGTTTTTAGTCAGTTAACGAGATGGTGTGAAGTTAATTTATGGAACAAAATCAAAATAAATCTTTATTAAAAATATTGATGACCAAAGGTAAAGAGCAAGGCTATCTTACCTATGCTGAAGTCAATGATCATCTACCTGCAGATATTGTTGATTCTGATCAAATCGAAGATATCATACGCATGATTAATGACATGGGCATTACAGTCCATGACTCAGCACCTGATGCTGATGAATTAATCATGACCGATGAGACTAACGTAGAAGACGAAGATGCTGCTGAGGCAGCTGCCGCGGCTCTTGCTAGTGTGGAAGCTGATTTTGGCCGAACAACTGACCCTGTGCGGATGTACATGCGTGAAATGGGCACAGTTGAGCTACTAAGTCGTGAAGGCGAAATTGAAATCGCTATCCGAATAGAAGAAGGCATTAAGCAGGTATTATCGGCTATTTCTGAATATCCAGGCACTATCGAAAATATTCTCGATGAATATGATCGCTATGAAGCTGGTGAAATCAAAGTGACTGATTTACTCACTGGTTTCGTTACTGAAGATGAAGAAATACACAATGCTGGTGCTACTCACGTAGGTTCAGAGTTAAACAAAACTGAACTCGCTGAAGAAGACGGCGATGATGACGATGACGAAGAAGAGGAAGAAATCGATACTGGGCCAGATCCAGAAGAAATTCGTGAGCGTTTTGTTGCCCTTAGAAAGCAATTTGAAAAAACCACTGCAGTGCTTGCTAAGAATGGTAAGACTCACAAGAAGACATTAAAAGAAATCGCAAAACTTAGTGAGTTGTTTCTTGAAATTAAATTTATTCCAAAGCAATTTGATCGCCTTGTTGCTCACATGCGCGCAATGATGACCGTTCTTCGCACTCAAGAACGATTAATTATGAAGCTCTGTTGTGAACGTGCAAAGATGCCAAGAAAGAACTTTATTGCTTCTTTCCCTACGCAAGAGACCAATATTAATTGGATCAATGATCAAATTAATGCAGGTGAAGCTTGGAGTAGTTCATTAGAAGAACACGTTGAAGATATTATTCGTGGTCAACGTAAGATGATCTTCACTGAAAAATCTTCAAACCTAAGCATTAATGAAATAAAAGAAGCTAATCGTAAAATGTCGATTGGTGAAGCAAAAGCAAGACGGGCTAAAAAAGAAATGGTTGAAGCTAACCTTCGATTGGTTATCTCTATTGCTAAGAAATACACTAACCGTGGCTTACAATTTTTGGATCTTATTCAAGAAGGTAATATCGGGTTGATGAAAGCCGTTGATAAATTTGAATACCGTCGAGGTTACAAGTTTTCAACTTACGCAACCTGGTGGATCCGTCAGGCTATTACACGTTCGATTGCTGACCAAGCTCGTACTATTCGTATTCCGGTGCACATGATCGAGACGATCAATAAGCTGAATAGAATTAGTCGTCAAATGCTTCAAGAAATGGGTCGAGAGCCTCAGCCTGAAGAATTAGCAGAGCGTATGGAAATGCCTGAGGATAAAGTACGTAAGGTATTAAAAATAGCTAAAGAGCCAATCTCCATGGAAACACCTATTGGTGATGATGAAGATTCGCACTTAGGTGATTTCATCGAAGACGCGAATATGGATTCTCCTGTAGATGATGCAACAACTGAATCTTTACAAGAAACTACCAGAGAAATTTTAGGAAGCTTAACCGCTCGTGAAGCGAAAGTGCTTAGAATGCGTTTTGGTATTGATATGAATACTGATCACACTCTCGAGGAAGTTGGTAAACAGTTTGATGTAACTCGTGAACGTATTCGTCAGATTGAAGCGAAAGCCTTACGTAAACTTAGACACCCTACTCGCTCTGAGAGACTACGTAGTTTCCTAGACGATAAGTAATAGAACAGCGATAAATAAAAAAGGGAGTACACTTTCTGTGTCCTCCCTTTGTTATACCTCTAAATGGCCCCTTAGCTCAGTTGGTTAGAGCATCCGACTCATAATCGGCAGGTCCCCTGTTCGAGTCAGGGAGGGGCCACCATTTTCTTTGATATTCAATGACTTATTCGGCTCGGACCCACCGACTCCATGAGTGGGCCGTCCTACTGCGGGATTTGGGGGATCCTATAGATAATCATTGTTGAGGATCCTGTTGTGGCATATTGTTTTATTTGTCTATAGGCACCGATACGTAAGAACCATTTAAAATCTTCCAAACGCCATTTTCTTTAAGTAGAGTGAAGTAGTCAAAATTATGGCTTCTGGCTTTGCCCTCTGTAAGTACTGTGGCATCGGCTTTTACAAAAGCTAATTTCCCTTTCTCTATGAATACGGTGAATTTAGAAACGGGTTCTGTATATTTTACGGGGTCAGTTCTGGATTTCAAAAATGTTAAATAGTCTTCCAATGTCATTGTGAAGGGCTTCCACTCCCCATTTTTAAGCGAGCCTCCACCAATGTTAGCGTTTGCAATAAACAGCGCCGGCATCGCATCAACATCATAATTTCCAGAAGCTATTAAGAACTTATTTACCACGGATTTAACTGCAATTTCATCAGCAGACATATTATTTGAATCCTTTTGTTGTGCCGAAAGCAAAGTAGCATACGTAAATGCAATTACCATTATCATTTTCATTAATAGATTGGACATTATAAATCTCACTCCATTGTTTTAGACACTGACAAGTTAAAAACAGTCATCACAATATACTGGTTAATCTAAGCATGGTCCAGTCGCCGGAATCGGAAGGTCCGATGGGCACTGTCAACTTAACTTCAAGTGTGTATCATATTAGAGATGAAAACTTATAAACGCTATCGTTACCCTAGTCAAATCATCAGCCATGCTGTTTGGCTCTATCATCGCTTTACCCTTAGCTTCCGCGACATTGAAGACATCCTGGCTGCTCGCGGTATCATTGTATCTTATGAAACAATTCGTCAATGGTGCTTAAAAATAGCCACTCCAATAACAAGGCAACTCAAAAAGAAGCAAGGTAAGCTAGGTGAAGAAT
>JBLHLI010000009.1:0-17687 GCA_047618765.1 Enterobacterales bacterium
TTATCTTTACCATCTCCGCTGCCATTTTTGCCTCTATGATTATTGCACTGACATTAGTCCCCACCTATGCTGCCAAAGTAAAAGAGATTAAGACCAACAAAGTCAGAGCTTGGGTTGATCGCGGGGTAATTCGATTACAAAATGGTTATGCACGGCTTATTGCTGCATTCATGCCCTTTCGCTGGTTACTTGTGGCTGTTTTTATTATCGGCTTGTTATGCAGTGTACCGATATTCTTAAGTGGTAAACATATTTTTTTACCCAAGTTAGATGATGGCCGAGTGCGCGTACGCGTATCCGCTGATGTCGGCATTTCTCTAGAAGAAATGAATTCAAAAGTACAATTATTAGAATCCATTTTTGCAGCACAAACGGAAACGGAAACGGTATTTACCTTAGTTGGTGGTTCTATCTTTGGACGTTCCCAGCGAGAAACCCCAAGCCGCTCGACTATTATTGTTCAACTTAAATCCCTCTCTGAGCGCGGCATCAGCAGTGGTGCCTGGATGAAAAAAATGAATCAGCGCATTACCAAAGAAAAAATGGCCGGCTTTAACGTGCGATTATCCCAACGGGGAATAAGAGGCATACGTACCAACCGAGGTGACGATGATATTAGTTTACGCCTACAAGGTAAAAATCTAAAAGAATTAAAACTTATTGCCGATGGCATCGCGACAAAAATGCGCGCGATATCCGGTTTAAGTAATATCACCCACTCTGCAGAAGACGAGCAGTTTGAAATCGCCATTAAATTAGATCGTGAAAGAGCGTCACAGTTAGGCTTAAATTTAACCGACTTAACCGAGGCCACTCAAATTGCCTTACAAGGCAAAGTGGTTAGTGATTATCTCGACGGCGACAAAGCCTACAATATTCGCTTACGTTTATCAAAAACTGAAATTACTAGCCCTCAAGATTTAGAATCGATTATTTTATTTCCTAGCATCAATCACTCGCGCCCCGTTTATTTGGGTAATGTCGCCACTATAGAATTATTGGAAACGCCCGCCACCATTAAACGCGATAGCCAAATGCGGATTGTCGAACTCTCCGCGTCCTTAAATAGTGACACCACCTTAGGCGAAGCACTACTGTCATTACAAACTATGCGTGCAGAATTAGCACTACCTTTAGGTTATACCTTGTATGACGGTGGTTCAGAAAAAGCGCTACAGGAACAACAACAACTCACCGACATTTTATTATTGCTAGCACTATTTTTAGTCTTTGTGGTAATGGCCATTCAATATGAATCTTTGCTCAACCCATTAATCATTATTTTAAGCGTTCCTTTCGCTGCTATTGGTGTCGCTATTGGCTTATACCTCTGTGACCTACCCTTATCGATGCCAGTATGGCTTGGAATCGTCATGCTGGTCGGTATTGTAGTCAATAATGCCATTTTACTGGTCGAGTATATTGAAATTGAGCGCAAAAGATTGAGTGATTTAAACACCGCCATCATCGAAGCCGCCCGCCTACGCCTACGCCCTATTTTAATGACAACATTAAGCACGGTCATGGGAATGTTACCACTAGCCATAGGCTTGGGTGATGGTGCAGAAATGTTGCAGCCACTCGCCATTACCGTTGTTTGGGGGTTAAGTTTTTCAATGTTAGTGAGTTTATTGTTAGTGCCGATGATGTATTATTTGTTCCATTCAAGCCGCACGTCGTCAGTCAATTAAGCCAGGTTTTTTAGACCATAAATACAATAAAATACTCTCTAAAGAGACTCTGGAGCCTTGATTTCATTCCCACAAGCAACGAAGTCTATAAATAACAACCATCTGCGTCGCTTAAGTAAACTATCGTTTATGCATAAATAATGCTTCTAAGCAAACCAAAGGAATTAAAGCATCGGTTAGGAAAAAGAGGGTTTCTTTAAAAAGTGCCTGTCCAATACTTACGTGTCCAATACTTACGATCTCGAGATCTAGCCCGCCTACAATTTGGGTTTTTAAGTCACTTGTGCGTTTATCTCGACGCCTTTCATAATTTTTATAATGATGACGTAAATTTTTGAGAAATTCACCTTAAACTTTTCAGGTTTTTTTATCGGTGGGTGACCTATTTAACTTGGCTGTTAAAGTAAAACTAATTGATAATAGTAAAAATGATGATACTGTATTAAAGCTCACCAATTTAGAGGGGCCATCAGAACCCCAACAACTCCAAGATAAACTCAACATTACCAAACGTGAATCACATGTATTATTGTGGATAGCTCATGGAAAAACCAACAAAGAAGTTACAGAGATATTAGCGATTAGCCCAAAAACCGTCGATAAACATTTAGAAAAAATCTATCGCAAGTTAGGCGTCGGCAACAGAACTTCCGCGGCCACCATTGCCACCAAAGCGTTAGCGGAATAAGTTCTCGCAAATAACCGTTAGTGTATAAAATTAGAAGACATCACATCTTTCGACATCTCTTCCATTAGCCAGAGCTGAAAAGCCTTCATTGCATAAGTCATAGCGCGTTTTTTTTGATAAACCAAATAGAACGACTTACTGTTTCCAAAAGCAATATCCAAAGGTGCAATTAATTTTCCCGAACTTAACTCTTCATTGACAAAACCTAAATCTGCTAAGGCAACACCCAATCCATTAATTGCTGCAACTGCAGTTAAAGCACCGCTAGATAAATTCATACCCTGTTTTAATTCTTTATAATTCACCCCCGCCTTTTGAAACCAATTCAACCAATCATCCTGACGCTTGGTGACATGTAGTAAAGTATATTGCAATATATCTTCTGCATTGTTAATGCCGCATTTTTCTAATAACTTAGGACTACACACTGGCGTTTGATGATAGTGGCGTAATAAGTGCGTTTCAATATCTGGCCAATCACCATTACCAAAGTACACCGCCATATCCGTTTCAGAACGATCAAAATCCACTAAACCAGCACTAGATGACAGCTCTAGTTTCACATCAGGCTGAGCCTCGTAAAAACTACTTATTCTCGGTAACAACCATCTGCTTAAGAATGCTGGGGCCATACTAAGATGCAATACTCCCGATTGATGCGTTGATATCAATCGCTGAGTAGACTGATCAATTTCCATTAAGGCTCCCTGTATCGAGTGATAATAATCATCACCTGCCTGTGTCAGCGTCACTTTTCGTGGCTGCCGAATAAATAATTCCAAGCCCAAAAAATCTTCTAATGCTTTTAATTGATGACTAATCGCTGAAGGGGTCACAAAAAGCTCTTCAGCTGCTGCTTGAAAACTACCTCTACGAGCCGCAGCTTCAAAACTTTTCAGTGCATTTAGGGGAGGCAAGCGATTCATGTTGCGCCTTATATATAAGTGAGAATATTTCAACTATAGCATGAAAATGTATCGTTTGTTTATCAACCACTACAGCTCTATTATTACTATCAACGGAACAGCAAACACCGCAGTAACCGAGCAAATCATCCAACATGACTCTATAGAGAGGTAGATTATGAAAACAGTAAACCAACAAGAAATCGTATTAAATAAATTTGGACAAATAGACACTGACTTTTACCTAAACCTAGCTCGTCAGTTAAGAAACAAGGCGATAGTGGGCTATATAAAAAAGTTAGGCAAGCAAATTAAAGCATTATTCACACCAGCTACAGTGATTAGTTTTAATGATAAAGCGGCGTAACCGCAGGATCGCGCTATCCCCCTTTGATACAAGCCAGTAAGAAACGGAAGCTCGCCTACTAAACCGTTTCTTACATTTCATATATGCCACTACTCCCCCTTAAAACACTATTGTTCTTCGATAGCGCTACCATCCAAAAAAAGTACCAACAGGCGTTCCTTTTTTCTTAGGAAGTTATGTAGTGTGGGTGGATTGGACTGGGCGAGTGGTAAGGGAGAAAAAACGAGCCGCTATTAACAGCCAGCTACCCCTTATTTTAGAACGACTAACTATTGTGCCTAAGACTTGGATAAAGAACGCTACGCAGTTTGAGCAACAACATAAGCAACAGTTTCGGCGAACAAAAACGGCTTCGTTATAAAACACTGACTTTAACCACGTATTGAACAGCGGGTGTTCTATGTACTTCATGATATTCTTAAAATTTTCTAAAAAATAGTCAGCATGAGTAGTGACTAATTTTTTCTCAACCCGTTGATGTTTGGGTGCATGAGGATTCTTAATTCGATCAATATTATGCGGATAAAAAATGTCCTTGTTTCTCATCTTCTTTTGATTTTTATCCAGATGGCTTTGCATGCTGGATGTACCCGTTTTAGGTGTGCCCGCATGGATAATTAATGTTAATGGACGGCCGCTGACGTCTACGAAGGGTTTTAATAGCTCGGTCAATTCGTGAGTAAAATAAATACTAGGGGGTTTCATTATGAGGCTTATATTTCTCTTAATTAAATTCTTAGAGGTAAGAGCCCTAAACATATAGCTTGTCAAAAAATGGTGGCGATATCAATGCCAACTTCCATTAGTTAACATTCAATCCCTCCGTCACCTGTATCTTTGCCTTGGCATCACCACCTCCTTGTAGTTGATTAAACTCCTTGTATCCCTATCCTATCACATCCGTTATTTGGCTCGCTTAGGGATCTGGCCCCTATACTTTATTTTTTGGCAAGATCGATCAGCGCTCATTGCTTGGGATAAAAACATAGATAATGTCTCTGTAGGGGGATATTTTCGTTCACGGTATTCGGGTAATGATTTTTCAACGGCAGAGAACAATTGGGGACTTGTCAGCAAGTTGAAAAAACCAAACGTGTCGAGTTGCTCCGTTTGAGTTTTTATACGACGTTGAAGAGGTGCAGAATTACGGTTAATATTCATATCGGCTGACCTTTAGGTGATTGCTGTTGTGTCGTAACCGTCAGCTTATCACTGGGTCAGCCTTTTTTGTCAATTCTGTCAATGGCTTACGCTTAAGGAAGTGCCATTCGGGTCAGACTCGATTGAAAGCCTAAACTAGTAGCCTGCATTCAGGGGAATACCAATAGGATTAAATCGCAGACGTCTAGGCATAAAGCTCTTCCTTTAACTGAGCAATGATTAAAATATAATTAATTGTGCATAAACAATTAAACAACTTAATCTTAAAAAAATACTGGAGAGTACTGTGTTTTTTACTTTGACCCCTCGTTGAGCCGAACATTACAATTTATGGATAAATTCCCTGATAATATTTTTTGTTTCCTCAAGACCTAAAATTGCATGACCTTCATTAGGCAAAACAATAGACTGTGAAAAATTATTTTCATGCTTAATCTTACAACTCTTCCCTGGCCGATAATCATCCTCCTCACCTACTACGGCCAATACCTCAACGCCTTGAGGAGCCTTAGGCTTTCCGCCCCAGGACAATGTACATGCGCTACTGATAATAATATGTGCCCGAAAGCCGAGCTTATTCCAGCCACCAACAGCATTACCCCCCTCACTAAAGCCCATCAGAATAATATTTTCTTGATCAATCCAGTTTAATTTTTTAATTTCACTATAGGCAAATTTAATTTCTTTTTTTCTCATGCTTACGCGAGAAGACAAATCACCTTGCTGCCTGCAGGCCAGACGACCGGGACGCTTAAAACTATCAGGCATAAAGAAGGCATAACCTTCACTTAAAAACTAGGCTTGCGTAATGCTAGCATCAGCACTAATCCCACGGCAACCATGCAGATACAAAACGGCAGGTACTTTTTTCTCAGCAATTACCTTCGTCTCAAGCATATTTGTCCATGCTAAGTTTTTATTATCGGTGGGTATTCTATAAGGCTTAGCCTCTATACTGATCGTACTAGGAATAGCGTGATCCCCATAAAACCAGGTTCGTTCTACAGCACTGTAATTTATAGAAAAAGCAGAGAAAGATATAAGCAACAATGGCAGAGCACTAAGAAAGCAGGTGATTCTTATTATGACAAATCTATATGGATAGGCATTCATATTTTATTTCCTTTAAAAATACAATATTGAGATTAAGAAACTCACAGGGTCAGATCTTGCGTTTTTCCTCTGAGATTAAATGAGTTATGGTTATGATGCAAGACCTACCCCAAACAAAACACTGGCATCACATTGAGCCATTACTTTTTTGTCAAAAGAACCAAGTATTGCTTTTAAATCTACGTATAATGCTTGCTTTTCGTTTACTTCACTTAACAAGGACTTTCCTATGATGAAAAGATTAATTACCGTTAGTATCGCAGCATTATTTATTGGTTTAGCTGGGTGTGCTACCCAAGTTACAGAAAAACCCACGGCAACCAAACGAGCTTCTATAAAGTTAGGTGATTTTAAACAGATTGTGCTTGTAGCTAGTAAAATAGCACCTACCTATGCTGCTCATAGTGCAAATATTAAAGCAGTGAATAAAATAGATGAAATATTGAGCGTTCGAGTAAATAGCTTATTCGAGGGTGTGGCAGTTATAAAAGCAGACCAGCTAGAAAAGTGGACTACTACCGCTTCTCAGAAAGGCGACACACTCATTATTAAGCCATATGTAAAGCAAATTAAGTTTATTGGTGGTGCTGCAAGATTTTGGGGCGGAGCAATGGCAGGCAGCTCGGTAGTGATTATGGATGCAATCTTTGAGGATGCCGCTACCGGCGAAGTCATTGGTAAAATGGGCACATATCGCAGAGCCGGTGCTTATGCAGATCCTTTTGGTATAGGCTCTAACCGCATGTTAGATGATGCAGCTCAAGATATAACCAATTATATCTCTGCTAACCAGTAATTTTATGGTGTTAGCACTCTGCTAATTTATGAGAATCCGATTTAATGGAATAAATCGGACTCCAAGTAACACGGAACTAACGGGGTCAGGCCTTACGTTTTGCCTCTGAGATTAAATGAGTTAAGGATATGGCTACAAAAAGAAGCTATACAATACTTAAGGACATCTCGAGCCCTCTACATACCCCGAACATAATCAATGTTGATTCTTGTCTAGTTTGATATTCCATAGTGCGACTGTTTACATCTCTAGGAAATACCATGACGACTCAAGAACAAAAACCCCATGTACATGGGCCAGACTGCCCACACGACCATCATGAACCACAGCTAGCCCCCTATTATGCGTGACGGGGTTAAGATTGGACGCAATGATCCATGTAGTTGTGGCAGCCAAAAAAAATATAAAAAAATGTTGCGGCAAAAATTAAACAAAAGCCCCGCAGCACGGCGTAAAAACTAGGCCAAATAAACCCGCGCAAACACGGCTTTTAAATACTCGGTTTCTGGAATGGCTGGATGTACTGGATGATCAGCCCCCTGCCCGCCCTGTCCAATTATTTGCACCTGTCGATCTAAATGACGGCCAGCAGCGCGAACGATCTCAATCAAGGTGGCGTTAGTTAACTGCATTGAGCACGAGCCTGACACTAATAAGCCATCACGTCCCAACAAACGCATCGCTAATTCATTAATATGACGATACGCTGCTTCACCGGCTTTTTGATCTTTGCGACGTTTTATAAACGCGGGCGGGTCAAGTACGATCACATCAAAGCGTACATCTTCTGCAATTAACCGTTTCAGCACATCAATGGCTTTGCCGTGAAGCGTATTCACGCGATCACTCACATTATTCAGCGCCGCATTTTTACTTACGCCTTCGAGTGCTTGCTCGGAAGCATCGACACAGGTCACTTCACTTGCGCCCGCAACGGCAGCCTGTACACCCCAACCACCGATGTAAGAAAACACATCCAACACCCGCTTACCGTTTACGTATTGTTGTAATTGCGCACGATTGACACGGTGATCGTAAAACCAACCGGTTTTTTGTCCGCCACGAACCGGCGCCATAAAGCGTGTACCGTTCTCTATCAACTCAACGAACTCAGGCACTTCGCCATAGGCCACCTCAGTATATTCCGGCAAACCTTCAAGTGCTCGCGCACTGTGTTCATTGCTCATCAAAATACCTTTTGGCTTGGTGATCTGTACTAAGGCTTCAACGATATCGTCTTTTAGCAATTCCATGCCCGCACCGGCAATTTGTACCACTAAATAATCGCCAAAACGATCCACCACTAAACCAGGCAATAAATCAGAATCGCCATAGATTAAACGATAATAAGGCTCGTTAAAGGCTAGCTCGCGCAGCGCAAGCGACTGTTTACATCGGTGAACCAACAATGATTTATTTAGCGAACAAGCTTCATCACGGCTAACCATACGCCCACAAATCAAGCCATTCGGGTTCATAAAGGCAACACCCAATGGCTTGCCGTTGTGGGTAGTCACCACCGCTTGCTCTCCCAGGGTAAATGTTTTAAGTGGCGACTTTACCGTATCCACTTCATTGCTGAACACCCAAAGATGGCCGAGCTTTAAACGGCGGTCGGACTTGGATTTTAAAACAAGATGAGGCAGAGACATGTGGTGTACCTGTAAGATAAGGAAAATTGATAGCAAAATAGTGGTGCGATAAAAAACGTAATTATAGCCTTAATCACGAGTAATAGGTCAGCCTAAACCTATCCCCCACTGCTGTTGTATTTTTTATCACCATAAGCAGAGATCTTGGAGGACACCCACTCCACGTTGCGGTGTTTATAGAAACCAAAATACCTTGCCGATTATACATACTATCCAATTATTTGAAAAACTTGCAAAGCATGCGATTTTTTATTGTTACCAAATTATTATTTAATACGCTTGTTCTTTAACTCTGTATTTTTGATGTTTTATTTCTTCTTACAATACCGACAACCAATAAGTGAACATTTACAATTGAGCTTAAACGAAGCCCCCATTCACGGTGCTTGGTAATGGGGCAAACCTAAACACCTCAATCTCTTTTTGTTGTGCAAGCCATGCTTATTCGTCAGCTTTCATTCTTGGGCTTTTATCGCCCTAACGCCCGCTTCACGGGCAACTTGTATTGGAGCATTTTTGTGTGATACTGGCGCGCAGCGACAACACAAAAATGCGTAGCGAAAAGTTGTCCAAGTGGAAGCGCTTGTTAGGCACTGATTTCGCCAACACTTTGGACTAATGACAAGTATTGTTCGCGATCATTTTGTTCCATTTTATTTAATATAAATTTAGCTGCTGTATGCATTTCTGGGACTTCTACTGGTGTAGAGCCTCGTTCAAAAACACCCGCTAAATGAGAATACTCGTTATTAATCCTATCAGTAAGGATCGCCGGTACACTTTCTTCTCCGAAAAATGATTTTAGAGTTACTTGTGTCATACCTTGTGCCGGGTATTTGTAATACAGATATATTTCAAAGAACTTTCTCGCATTATTCCCAAAATTATAGAATGTCGTATAGTTTTCATCATTTACTGAAGTGATTGCTGCGCATTTATGGATTTGATGAAATAAAAAATTAAACTCAGTTACATACTCCTTCAAGTATTTAGGCATTAAAGCAATATCACTGGATTGATCAGTTCTATTAATGATGAAGTATTGTGATTTCTTGTTATTCAATGCCCCAGGAAGTCGTTTAAGGTATTTTAGAAAATCCAAATTATGCGTTGAAATAAACAATTGCTTAAAACGTGTTCTTTCTTTAACTTCTCCTGCGACGTCATATGCTTCTGGCATAACAATTTCAGCATTAATTAGGCTATAAACAAAGAAAATATGATTTGCATCCAGACTTGAAATTGGATCATCTATCCAAATAATGGGCTGACTGCCTTTTGTCTCGATATCTTTAAGCTTCGCCATGAAGTAGCAGAAAGCTATTAGGCTACATTCACCTTCACTTAGGTGGTAAGCTTTTTTCTTATTGCGAGTTACTTCAAACCTATATCCAGTCCGTACTTCCGGTGACGTTTCTTCAATGGCCTTCAAAGAAAGTGACTGATGCCCAAAAAAGTCATTCAAATATTCATTTACTTGTTCTGCGCCTTTACTTTCATCTTTTAATTTCGATTTTAATTCACCTATTTTCACTTTCTTAGTAGTAACCTCGATATTTTTAGCTGTTTTTAATCTTGCTGCTATTACTTGGTCCTCTTTTAGCTTATCAATCGATTTGCATTCATCTTCATAGCTAATATCATTGATGAACGTATACACTTCGTGAAGTCGAAGTGCATCACGGGCTTTTAACTGATCAGCACTTAATGATGCGGTTGATTGATTTGCTTCTTGTCTATGTTTCTCAAACGAAAGCCTAACAGTATTTAATTCAGCCTCTGCGGATTTTGGTTCCTCGAATAGTGCATCACTAAATATATCTTCTTTTCGGCATTTAACTTGTTTATCTATTATATCTAGACTTGTTATATAGCTTGCCGCATTGGTAGATAGAGCTTCTTTCAATACCTCTAACTCTCCATAAAAATTAGAATAAAATTCTGAATTATTTATTTTCAATAAATTGGGTATCTGGTCCTTTTCACTCTGTATTGAAGTCAGTAAACCATCCAAAGCAGACCGAAGTTCTTCAGATTCCTGATTGAAGTGTTTATCTAATTTTCCCCAAAGCTCTGCCGGTAGATCATTTCCACAAAATGCGCATTGATCTTTTTTATCTTTATGCTGCTCTCGCCCTGATCGCACCCAAGCAGCAAGAACACTGTCGTTTAGGAGCTCTTGAATAGGAGCTGATGCTTGAATCTTTCTTTCAATTAGTTCTTTAGCCGTCAAAACTATTGATGAATATCGGAGATTAAAAGGAGATGATTCTCCGATTTCTTCTTTAGGTAGTTCTTTAAGGAGAGAAATATTAGTAGTTGCATTATCATCAGAAATTGGGGAATAGGATTCTTTAACGACTTTTAGAATATCGCTTCTAATTTTCGTCAGATTGTAGTTGGCATTTCCAAATACTTTATTATGCTTTATTCCTGTGCCTGCTTTATTAGCTTTGTCGCGTAACTTGGTTTCTAAAGCTGATGTCTTTTGGTTGTAAGCTCTCTCTGCGTTAGTATGTTTTTCATTAGCTTCAAGATACTTTCCAATCAACCCACTTTTATCCTCGACGTTCCCAAGCTCAATTTCATTTGTTTCTATTTCCTCTTCAAGCCTAGTGTTATCTTCACCAAGTATTGCAAATGAATTAATTGTTTGTTCATCATCAGTGATAAAGCGTAAGTTATCTTTAACAAAGTCTTCATTAAATACTCTAATCACGTGATTATGTGTAGTTAATGAGCCTTGTGAAATATTGCTTCCATCATCAAAGCTAAATTTAAACTCTGGTGCTATATATTTGTCTGAAATCGTGCCAGTTTCAGCTGCTCTTACAATTCTTGATAGCGTTGTTTTCCCAGAATAGTTTCTACCGTAAATAACATTAATACTTTTAAACTCAGCAATGTTATTACCTTCATCTCTAAGTGATCTTGACCATTGAAAATCTTTATAGACAGCTATATTTTTAATGCTATCCATTTTTAATATCGATGAAGACATCGTGGCTCACTCCTTGATTCGTTTAAGTGCCTAACGCTCGGCTAAGCCGCCGAAACGAAGTTGATTGTTTTGTGCTAGCGTAGCGGAAAAGCACAAAACGAGCAACGCAGTGGAGGTCGGATTGAGCCGCTTGTTAAGTTGCAATTACACACTTTTAATGTGTTTAGCCAAATTTTCTGCCATGAGTATAAATGATTTGGCATCTTCATCATTCAAATCAAGATCCCGAACATGAGCTACTTTATTTCTAAGTTGGCATAAACGCTGAAATGTAACCAATTGCTTATCGTCTATAACTTTACACTGATGTAAATATTCACCAAGCTTAGAGTGATTTCTCATAGTTCCATTCGGTGACTGCCCCCAGAATGAACTGGCAACTTCTGTAGCCGCAGTTTCAACTTCTATCCACGCTTCCATAATACCAGCTCGGGCTGAAAAAGAGAGTAAATCTAAAGCTTTTGAATTAGTTGACGGAGAAACCGTTTGAGCATCTTTAGCGGAACTAACTGTAGCTTCTGATTTTAATGCTTTCATTTCTTGAGAAAATTCAAGTTCAAGTTCTTTGTACTTTAATTTTTTCATTAAAGGCACAAGATCAATAATTGGTTTTCTTAGCAAAAAAACTAAGGTGATTGCAGAAACAGGCCATGCTAATGCTTTTACTATTTCCGTAGTGAATGTAAATCCGTCCATATTAACTCGATATTTGATTTTGCAACTTAACGCTTTGCTCACCGGAAAATTAGGAGCGCAGAGAATAATTTTTCCGAGTGCAGCAACTTGTTAAGTGCCATTTATTGCGGTGTGTGTAGCCTTTCACCTAAGTAATATAAACCTAAAATTGTTGCTAGAATCATTTGCCAAAGTATAAAAATAAACAATGTAATGCCAAACCACGAAGCCACAAGGTAATACTCACTTGGAATAGTCAAAGCCAAACCAATTTTTGCACCTATGACCAAAAATATGCTAATAGCTGTTAAATAAGAAAAGAGTACGCAGAGGAAGCGCCGTCTAGTCATATCAACCATCAATGAACTGCCGTGATGCATAATTTCTATTTTTGGTGGGTTTGTCATTAGCTGGTCGATATCGTGCTTATTGAAAGTAGCTACAGCGGCAAGTGCGGCTATGAAGAAACCGGGAAGGTTCGCAACAAATGATGTTAGTTCGCTGATTAATCCACCATCACCTATTATCCCTTCAAGCGGAATAAAAAAGTACGATATTACTAATGTTAAAATAGTAAAAATTAAAGGGGCTACCCAATCATAAATCCATTTATCTTCATGCTGAATTTTAAGGTAAGAAAATGGCCTAGTGAACTGATAAGCAATAAGTTTAAACTGAGCTAAATTTATCATTGTATTAACTCCATCATTTTGTTTTTAATACCGTCATGGATATTTGGAAATGAAGTTCTTAGTGCGTTTCCAAACCCTTCAATTTTACATTTTTTAACATACTTATCTGCATGCCAAAGATTCCCAGTATCAGTACTAATTATAGCAGTATGTCCTGAGCCTGACTCGTCGGTAAATGAAACTCTTACAAATGGTGAATTTAAAGTATCAGCGTGATGAATAGCTTTTTGCAAATGCCCCCAGTTACCACCATTAAATAGAACATCTAAACGACCTACCTTCATATTAATATCGGCTCCAATTAACTCAGACTGAGTATTGGAATCATACCCGCGAATTACATTCATATCACTAGTGATTTTAATGCCATTAATTTTACCGGTATCTAACTCTTGACGGAATTCATCTGATGGGTGCGCAAGAAAATTAACATTACAGAACACATTAATAGTTTTTCCTTCCTCACCAGAAGGGTGAGGTTTTTTATATTCATTAACGTTATGCTTGGAAGAAACTTTAAATAAGTGATTTAAGAAAGCCCCCGCTTTTGCAAAAGGTAAAGAGGTGCTTTTTTCAAATAGCGCTAAATGTTTGTTAGCAGCAGTTTGCTTTTTTAATATAATGAGGTGCGAGGATGACTCAAGTCCGCGCTCTTTACTTAGCTCGGTTACTTCTCTATCGTCATCGTCCCCACCTAGTAACTGAGTTACAGGGTGAGCAGCTTCTGTATCTACAACATTAATAAGAAGGATCCAACAATCATTTAGTTCTTCCATATCTTCAAGTCTAAATTCTAACTTTGAACCAGCAGTTACTTTTTTTCTGGCTTTGTTTAGTTCTCGTAACTGAGATAATTCATTCATTAATTCATCTAACGTTCTAGGAGAAGACATTGAATGAGGAATATCCCTAGCTAAGGTTTTACCACTTAAACCAAGATCAAAATATTGGATAATCCGTTCATTATTTTTCATTTTTATATGAATTCCTAGAGTTTGCGACAAAGCCTGACAAGGTACTTAACGCCTTGCTCAGCCGCACATGCTGCAGAGCGATTTTTGTGCATAAAATGCAGCGCAGCGAAATGCACAAAAACGCGGCGCAGTATGTGTCGGATGCAGCAATTTGTTAGGCTCTGATCTTTCACCTTAATTTCTTTAATTCTAGGCATATGACATATGACGCCCAAAAATAATCTGGATGATTAAATTTAAACATATTATCTGGCCAATGAGGCTGATTACTTTTAACCAGACAAATAAATTCATTCATCCCTTTGGTTACTTCATCAGCTGTTAAGTTGTGTGCCAACTTATTTCTAGATTTATTAAGTAATTCTATTGACTTCCATACCCACTCAGAAACATCACCATCATGATAGGCTCTAGCAAGTTTCATTTTGCTATAAAATGATAACCTAGCGTCTAATATATGTTTCTTATTTTTAGCTCTAATCGAAATAACATCCGTTAGCATTTCTTCCACTAGCAGATGAACCTTCAATAAGATAAGTTCTACATCTGTAAGTTTTGATAAAACATCTACAAATTTTAAAAAATCAACTTCGTCATTCAACAGTAGTAATTTCCCTAGAAAAGCCTAACGCCTATATCAGCTGTTGCCGAAAGTGGCGGTTTTTTGTGTGATACTGAGCGCCAGCGAATAACACAAAAAAACGGCGCTTTTGGCAATCCGCTGGATGTACTTGTTAGAAGATAACCGATGACAGCACTATAACTAAAATAGCTGCGAAGGTGCCACCCAAAATGTACGCTACAACCATTAATGGACTGCCCATAAACTGCATATAATAAGAGAGCTGATTTTTGGCCGTCATATTTTTAGGCAATATTGGCATATGTATCTCTGCATATGTGATTCGGGAATATATATAATAAGTCAAAACCGAAAAACAAATCCCTGAGGCTAATAAAACCGAAAAATCATGGCCAACAAACGCCAGAGTAAAAAGGAAAGATAGCAAAAGAAAATAAAGAACATATATTGCAATCTTTGCACGCCTCCAATTAATCTTTACATCATCCATTATTTATCCTTCTAACAGTTTAATAGGTAGTATGGTCACATATAGGAATCATGCCTATATACAGCCATTTGTGTCTATATGTAGGTACAAATGGCTGTATATGACCATGCTACCTATTTCCTAATCAGATCAAACCTGTACTTTATTTGATCGATTCAAACACTATTCTTTCTTTTAAGCCCAGTGCCACGACCTTCTCTCTCAGATCTTAGCAGATCTTAGGGCTCAGAGCCCTATACAACCTTTACTCTACATCTTAGCGCCCAGAGCCCCATACAACCCCCACTCTGCCCACTGAATATTTAAAGCAACTTATCACACCCAACCACCCCACTCAACGTCCACAAACAAACCTTTGTGTATTCACCCCAAAATAAGTAGGGTCAGATACAACTTTCATTCATAAAATCACTACTATGGGTAATAAAGTCGTATCTGAACCTACCTATTTTACTTATTTATTTTTCACATAATTAGTTACTATTATCCAAATCGTTCTTAATCCTAAGATATCTATATTCTTCACGCTCTAGGATATCATGTCCCGTTTTTAGATGAACATGTCCTCTCAGCTTTTCAACTCTTTCAAGCATTGGTTGAACTTTTTCATTTAGATTGAGCAAATAGTCATTTATATCGTTAAGTGAAATGGGGATTTTGTATCCACCTTTTCTATTTGAAACGATCATTACATCTGAAGAACGCAGTTTACCAACTATCTTTGTTCTGAAATAGTACTCACCTATTTCAGCCACTCCTTTACTTCTAGCCAAGTTCTTTCGAAGAACAAATGATGGAATATATCTTCTCGGATTACCGTTAACTAACTCAAAGATCAAAATTTCTAGAAGCCTGCACTGATCTATAACTTTCCGATCATCACTATCAGATTTTTGTTCCAAAAATAATTTCGCTAATGAAAATCCAGATTCGGCTATATCTTCGTCATATTCGGTTACTTCATCCCTTATCTCGGCAGGCAGCCTATTTGTATTTTGAGGCCATTGCTTAAGAACAATCTTATCTCTAATAATATCGAAATATTGGGGGTCATTGCTAAACTTTTTTGCAATTGAGCCAGATATTAGGTCAGCCAATTGCGTAATTCGATTATCCTTAGCTGAGCCGAAGTAAAAACATGAATCAGAAAACAAATCAGGCGGATTAGATTCTACGACGTATCTCTTCAATTCTTCTTGAAACTGAGTACTACCTACTGGATCAGGTATAATCTCGGCCTTATCAAGCAAAGCCTTTAGGTAGGTATACAATTTGTTAGGGATGTTTTTATAGAAAGTCTTTTTAAAGGTATAACCCGGACTTATTTTTTCTAAATCTCGCTTATCTACTATCAATGAAAGGACTTTAATATCCAGGTTCAAAACCTTTTTTAACACCAATTTTCTTTTTTCCGGATCTCGAATCCTTTTAGACTTGATTTCAGCTCCTTTCAGATATTTTTTCGAAATCCCCTCAATACTTTGGATAACAGAATTCTCTTTTTCTTCATTAACGATTATCGCAGTCAAGATGAATTGGTTTTTCGTACCAAGCTTATTAAAATCGAGTCCATTATCTCCATTTTCGTCGATATATACTTTATCCATAAACATCCCTAATTAAATATCAATACTCTCTCAACCTCAGATAGATATTTTTAATGCTCGGCTAAGCTGCTGAAACGAAGTTGATTGTTTTGTACTAGAGACCTTAGGGCTCAGAGCCCTATACAACCTTTACTCTACATCTCAGCGCCCAGCGCTCAGCGCCCAGAGCCCCATACAACCCCCACTCTGCCCACTGAATATTTAAAGCAACTTATCACACCCAACCACCCCACTCAACATCCACAAACAAACCTTTGTGTATTCACCCAAAAAGAAAGATTTAGGTGCCAAAAAGCGACATTTAACGAGAACCAATTTTATCGTGAAAGATTCTCACCAAACCACCCTAACAATTCCCCTCTGAATCAATGTCGACGGACAATTTATTTTTGACCAAGCGGATCATTTTTATACTCCCCCTTCCCACTTATTTCAGTCGAATACCATCTTAGTAATGGTAACGACAAGAAATAATGATCACTGCCCCCTCTTCGACGGCATACACTAAGCGATTAGTCTCAACGATTCACTCGACTAGAAACCCGTTAAATTTTCTTTTAAGGGCTCAGGCTTACCTATGCCTTCAATGGGGGAATGTGTCGCGTCTGTGACGAGTTTATTCATGCATTTAAGTGTTTTTTATCTTGGGTCTGCCAATACAGATAGTCTTGCCAAGATTCATCCGTCCATGACAATCGCCGTTTACTCATCCAGCAACCCTCTTTGAGTGGCCTTCCCCGGTTTATACTGCTCAATGGATTTGTTTAAGTGAGATGCATTTTTGGGTGATTTGAGTAAATGAACGGTTTCCATCAGGCTGTTGTCATAATCGAGGGACATGACCACGGCATCGGCTGCGTCGCTTCGGGTAATCACCGTGGTATTCACATCATTGACTACGGTGTCTAAGACCGCTTTTAAACCATTTCGGGCATCGGTAAAAGATATGAGTCTCATAAAGCTTCTTCATGTACAAGATATAGACAAGTCTTTCCTTAAATCGCATACCTGTTCAGCTTAGAAGACATGCAATAACTCCCACAGCGCATGATGTTTTCAATGGGGATCGGGTCTTATTGTAGATTCCGTTCCACAATCCCCATCATTTTATAAGTCAGTAAGGCCGCGGCGAAGTCGTAGGCATGAAAGCCATTAATAGGTGCAAACTCCATAATGTCGAAGCCAACGATGTTGCGTTGTTTTGCTACGCTTTCAAATAGATTAAGGGTTTGATACCAGCCTAAGCCGCCGGGTACGGGGGTGCCGGTTGAGGGGAATACGGAGGGGTCTAA
>JBLHLI010000010.1:0-17548 GCA_047618765.1 Enterobacterales bacterium
CGTAACTTTTTAGCTTCATTCTCAGTTAAAGGCTTTAACTCAATAGTAAAAGTGTTGTCAGTCTGGTAAGCCAAATATTCAAAGTCATTTTCAGTATCGATAGTTAGACGAATATTATTACCCATTCTAACTGTTTGGATATAACTTGCAGGGGTTGCAAAATCGATAACATCCAACTTACGCAATAAAGTATCAGTCATCCCAGTGTCTAAAAAGTCTGCGATAACCTTACGACCCTCTTGTCGTAAATCAACTGAAACATCAGTGCTCGATAAGTCTAATATTATCTGACCTTCGCCACCATTACCCCTACGGAAATCAAGTCCAGATATACTGTTACCTGTCGATGAACTATAAGAATTAGTCATCGGTGTAGGTTCTTGGTAATTTGAAGACATTCCTGCTTCAGAGCCTATGGTGATGACAAAGTCACTACCCTCTTGTCTAGTTGTATAGCTATCCATTTCAAGTAAAGCGATAACCACTCGCATTTTCCCTTGAACTTCAACTGCAGTAACGCCAATAACTTCGCCTGAGTCAATACGAGTATTCTTCTTCGTTAGAGCAGATGATAAGCCAACAAAGTCCATAGAAATTCGAGCAGGATTATTCGTTGTAAACTCACTACTAACACCTACAGCTTCAGTCATCGATAAGCGAATTTCAACTCGACTTCCTGGTAGAACAGCATAACTAATATCTTCTAAAACAGCAGCCATCGCTGAGTTAACTGACATCAATAGTAATACTGCTACCATCAGTTTTTGCAAAGATAGAGACCCTCGAGAAAAAACTCTGGTCCAGCAAAACTCTGCGTATTTCCTAATCATTATTATTACTCCTTGGCTCATTGCTGCACCTCCAAAGTCATTGGTCTGGCTTCCCAGCACCCCTGACCGTTGGGAACGGTTTCCATGAGTTGTATGTTTTGCTCTGAAATATTGACGATCTGCCCATGGTTTAGACCCAGATGATTACCTATCTGAATCCGGTGGATACTTCCTGAATCTTGCTTAATCAATGCCCACGATGTTTCATTTTGACTCATTGAACCCACCATCTGTAGTGATTGGAGAGCAAAATCCTCTAATTCTTCTCTTACGCGATTTGGATCTGGCCTTACATCTGAGGCACAATTTTCTAAACTACCTAATTCACCTATAGCTTCAGGTCTTGCTGACATAAAAGGACTTCTTAAATGACCTGAAGAATATATAAACGCTTCATAAGGTCTTATTTCAGGTAGAGGTTCTATGCCAGTCGCAGGTCTAGCCTTTACCTGGCCGACCCAGTCACTCAAATCTCTATTACCATCATCAATACAGGCTGACAGTGCTAAAGTTCCTATAATAGATAGAGCAAATTTATTGACTAATTTCATTTCTTAGCCCTCTCACTGCAAGCATTTTTATCTGCTTGTGAATCGTATCGATATGTCTTTGCCGTAATTGAAAGAGCTAGTCTACCTTCATCTGCAGCACCCCTCTTTGCTTTAGCTGAAGTTATCGAATAGTCATGCATCGTTACAATCCTTGGCAAACTAGAAACTCGACTCACAAACATACCAAGTTGATGATAGGTACCTGAAACCTGAATTTGCACAGGTTTTTCAGTATAAAATTCAGCTTTACGTTCTTTAAGATATTTTGTTTCTTGAAACTCTAGACCACTGTAGGCCTCAGATTGAGAAATATCATCGATCAAGCCGGGTATTTCTGTTCCTGTAGGGAGTTGTCTTAGCATAGCTTTAAAAGAAACACACATTTCCGTCATTTGTTCTCGATAAGATTCCAAATTAACGGCTTTGCTTTGCTTATTCTCAAACTCATCTTTCAAATCTAACTCTTTGGCTCTCTCAGTTTCGAGAACAGCTATTTGATCTTGAGTATCAAAGTAGTATGTTGCTCCAATGACAATTGCGAAAACAATAATGGTGAAAAATCCTTTAACAATACCTGGCCAATCACCAATATTATCAATATCAAGATCTTTAAATTGATTTAAATCCAGATTCATTTCTTACCTCCAGAATTTTTCTTAAATCCTTTTTGTTTTGCCGTCATCAAAAAAGTTGTAGTTGGGACACTACCTTTTTTCTCCGCTTTCATATTGCTGATATCAGGCTTTTCTAACCACTGGGACTTATCAATATTACGCATAAAAGCAGAAATTCTAGGAGTAGACTCCGATTTTCCACTCAGTGTTAATTTTAAGGCCTTTCGATTAAACTTAGTCAAATAAACACCTGTAGGTATCTGTCTTACTAATTCATCAAACAGTCTTACTACTAGAGGACGACTCTGTTGCAATGATTGAACAATTTGCATTCTATTTAACAGTTCATCCCTTTGTTTTTCGAGCTTTTCAATTTCTCTAATTTTTTTATTAAGCAGAGTTATCTCACTTTTAAGATAAGTATTTCTACCTTGCTGTCCATCAATTTTAGATGCAAAAGACATATGCACTAACAGCGATACTAGAAGACCCACTATTGCCGCTAAGCCTAAGATCCCAATAAATTGTCGTTTCCTTTCTGCGCGTAATTCTTCGCGCCAAGGTAAGAGGTTAATTCTGGCCATTAGTCAAAACTCCTCAATGCTAGTCCACAACTAATCATTAACGCCGCTGCGTCAGTACTTAAAGCCTGGGCATTTACCCTGGAAGATAAGGACATGTCTGTGAAAGGATTGGCAATGCTCGCTGTAGTTCCCAGTCGCTCTTCTATCATGTCATCAATGCCTTCAATGCCAGCACAACCACCTGCTAAAACTACATGGTCAACTTCTCCATATTGGCTTGAAGAATAGAAAAATTGCAATGCTCGACTTACCTGCTGAACAATACCTTCTTTGAAAGGTTCCAAGACTTCTTGTAAATAATCATCTGGTAGACCTCCCTGCTTTTTGGCCATTCCGGCTTCTTCATAAGATAAACCGTAACGGCGCTGAATTTCTTCGGTTAATTGGGCGCCACCAAAAACCTGCTCACGAGTATAAATAGTTCGGTTATTTTGTAAGACACTTAAACTAGTCATTGTAGAACCTATATCAAGGACAGCAATAACACTATCGTCTTCTTGCCCAAAGATATGACTTCCAAGTACATCAAATACTCTTTCCATTGAATAAGCTTCAATGTCTACAACCTTAGCTTCGAGCCCACCGATTTCCAGTGCATCAACTCTCGTCTCAATATTTTCTGAACGGCTAGCGGCTAATAAAACATCAACTTTATCGGGGGCTTTTTCTGATTCACCGAGAACTTCGAAGTCCAGCGATACTTCTTCTAAAGGGTATGGAATATATTGATCTGCTTCAACTTCAATTTGTGTTTCAATTTCTGATTCGCTGAAGCCAGCATCTAACTGAATAGTTTTGGTGATTACTGCTGAACCAGCTACCGCGACTGCTGCATATTTACAACTAGTGCCTGAACGCTTTACACAACGTCTAATAGCCTCACCGACAGCCTCAACATCTTTAATGTCTCTTTCAATGACTGCTTCAGGTGGTAATGGTTCTACTGCAAAACTCTCTACTCTATATCGCGAACCGACTTTACCTAGTTCTAACAACTTTACAGATGTTGAACTGATATCTAGACCGATAAGCGGTTTTTTTTTGCTCCCGAACAATTGAGCTAACATAGGACTCTTCCCTAATTACATCCATGAATTAATATTATTTTCTTTGAATTCACATTAGATAGTACTTGCAACTATCGGAAAAATCACTCTTTTTTTAAGTTATTTCATAATTTTATAACTAATTTATAACTAAGATGTGATTAATTCCTTTATAATGTGCTTAACAATAATCGTTATCTACTAATATATAGTGCAATGACAAAGAAATATCTAACTAAGTTTACAAAAATTGTGGGCAATTTATCATTATTTGCATTTTTAGGTGCATTTTTGGTGTTTATTGCCTGCTATCTTTATGTTGGTCCCCAGCTACCTGCTGTTGAAACACTTAAGGACATCCGACTACAAACACCTATGAGTGTCTTTACAGCTGATAATCAACTACTTGCTCAGTTTGGAGAAAAAAGAAGGATTCCCGTATCATATACTGATATTCCGGAAAAGCTTAACCAAGCCTTAATTGCTACTGAAGACAAACGTTTCTTCTCTCATGGCGGTGTCGATGCCATGGGCTTTGCCAGGTCAGTTTTTCAAATACTTTCCACCGGTCGAAAAGGTGGCGGTGGAAGTACCATAACCATGCAGCTTGCGAGAAATTTCTTTCTCACCTTTGATACGACATTTATACGAAAAACGAAAGAGATATTCTTATCTTGGAAAATAGAACGAGCCTTGTCTAAAGAAGAAATACTCACTCTTTACTGGAATAAAATTGATTTTAGTAACAGGGCTCATGGAGTTGGAGCTGCTGCTCAAGTTTATTATGGTACAACCATTGATAAACTTACTCTGCCCCAACTAGCTATTCTCGCTGGTATTCCTAAAGGCCCAACAACTCACAACCCATTGGCGAATCCGACAAAAGCACTTAACCGTCGAAATCATGTACTTAGTAGAATGGAAATCGAAGGTTATATAGATGAAGTTGTGCTTGCGGAGTCTATAGCTGCACCTCTTTCTGCAACCTATCACGGCTCAAGAGTGACTGTAAGAGCACCTTATTTGGCTGAAATGGTGCGTCGTGAAATGATCAGTCAATTTGGTAAAGACAAGGCATATACATCTGGCTTTAAAGTCTATACGACCTTACAAAGTAAATTACAGAAGGTTTCTAGAAAATCTCTAAGAAAGTCTCTAGTCACTTATGATAGAAGACATGGTTTTAGAGGAGCTGAACGCCACTTTAATGCAGTTGAGAACAAACTCCTGACTCTAGAACAAAACAATGTAGGCAAGCCGAATAAGGATATTCAAGATAGTGTCGAGTTAAACACTGCAACCAATGATTTCAGTACACTAGACACAGAACTTCTTGACTCTATATTAAATGACATACCCGTGCTCGGCGATTTAAAACCTGCAATGGTGTTATCAATATCCGAAAAAGCTGTGCAAGTTTTACTAAAAAAAGCCGATAGGCTCACTCCTATAAAGGATAGGTTAGTGACCATTAATTGGGATGGTTTATCCTGGGCAAGACCTTTTATCAATGAGAGCAGAAGAGGAAAAAGACCTCGTACTGCGAGCGAAATTCTAAAACTTGGGGATATGATTCGTACCTATCAGGATCAAGATGGAAACTGGCAGCTAACTCAATTACCTGAAGTCAGTGCAGCTTTTGTTGCCCTTAATCCCAAAGATGGCGCAATAGTATCCCTCGTGGGCGGTTTTGATTATGACTTTAGTAAATTTAATAATGTGGTTCAAGCTAGAAGGCAACCCGGCTCTAACATTAAGCCATTCATTTACTCAGCCTCTTTAGAAAAAGGCTATACAGCGGCAAGTGTTGTTAATGACGCACCTTTTACAAAAGTAGACGCCACCAGCGAAAATACCTGGCGACCTAAAAACTCGAGCGGTAAATACAAAGGCCCTACTCGGCTGAGGAATGCTCTTAAAAGCTCGACTAATCTTGTATCTATTCGACTATTAAATGCTATAACCCCGAAATATGCAGTTAATTTCCTATCAAATCTAGGCTTTGATAGAGAGCGTATGCCAGAGGTAAACAGCTTAGCTCTAGGAGCTGCAGACTTTACACCTCTTGAAGTTGCCACGGGGTTTGCTATTTTTGCTAATGGTGGATATCGAGTAAACTCTTACTTCATTCATAGTATAGAAGATTCTAACGGCAATATAATTTTTGAAGAGCAGCCTCAAACCGTTTGTGAAAGTTGCGATGAGATTGTTTCAATCAGAAATGCATTGATAGAACAACAACTTGAAGTAAATAAATCTATTCAAGATGAGATTGCAATAAATTTAGAATCAACAAATGCAGAAGACACCTTACTTGATGAACTCACTCAAGAGCAGAGCGGTTCTCCTGAAAATAATCAAAACAAAACTCAAACTTCTTCAATCATAAATCCTGATGCAAGTTATGAGGAAGTTTATAATTCCAATAACAATGTTAGTGATAGCGAAGTTGTAGGATTCATTGAAGATATAAATAAACCTATAATACTGTCACCAGAATTGCCATTAGAAGAAGATAAAATTGCCCGTTCTGTGATCGCCAAAGACAATATATTTATAATCGATAGTATGCTCAAAGATGTCATTCACCGTGGAACAGCCGCACCAATATTAAGAAGATCGAAAAGTCCATTACTCAAACGTAGCGATGTTGCAGGTAAGACAGGTACCACAAATGAAGCTAAAGATGCTTGGTTTTCTGGTTACAATGGCGATTACGTGGCTACAGCCTGGGTAGGTTATAGTGATTATTCAAAAGGTTTAGGTAATCGAGAATTTGGTGGAATAGCAGCTTTACCCATTTGGCAAGGGTTTATGGAAACGGCCTTAAAAGGATTACCTAATAATTCAATGAAGCAACCCTCTGGGTTGGTAACAGCAAAGATTGACCCTACAACAGGATTACTTGCACCAGCAGGAATGGAAGGTGCAATTTTTGAAATATTTAGACAACGATATATGCCTACAGAGTTTGCGAACTCTAATGTTACTGATCCGTTCAATGATGAGAAGGCTGAGAATGAAGATGAGGAAACTATCTTCTAGATGTTTCACTTAGAATTGTAGGTATTAAATACTCATAAAAAAAGGCGCTATAAAGCGCCTTTTCATTGTCAATCTTAATAGAAAGCAAACTTAAAAAAAACTTAAGCTTAACTAACGCTACGATTTCCAAAACGTTTACGGAAGCGATCAACACGACCACCGGAGTCCATAATTTTCTGAGTACCCGTGTAAAATGGATGACACTCAGAACAAACGTCTAGAGATAGATCCTTACATAAAGTAGAACCTACAACAATTTTATTACCACAGGTGCAACTAGCAGTAATACTTTCATAATTTGGATGTATATCTTTTTTCATGGTTTAACCCCTATCAGGTGCATTTCGCCAAGCAGTCATTTTTTAAAATTAAAAGCAATAAACTAAAAACTAAAAAAATGCTGAATACGAACTGTCTTTAAATTCGAGGCGCGATTGTAGCGACTGACTGCTCAAGGATCAAGCAATATTGTGATCTTTTAACTTATTTTTAAATTTATCCGTCTGCAAGAGATAGTATTAATAACAATTATCGGTATCATACTGCCTAATGAATTCATTCAATCACATTATTCTTGAAGTTGTTATACCGACGCCGGTTAGACGAAGCTTCGATTATCAGCCTCCCAAAAATTGGCGACGCTCAGATACTCTGCAAATTGGTTCCAGAGTTTTAGTTCCCTTTGGTAATTCTGAACGCCTTGCTTTAATTGTAAAAGTTAAGCAGCACTCTGAACTCGATATTGATAAAATAAAACATTGCTTAAAAATTATAGATAAAGAACCACTACTTGATGAAAACATACTAACCTTAGCTAAATGGGCGAGTACTTACTACCACTACTCATTAGGTTTGATATGCTTTAAAATGCTGCCGACCTTATATAGAACAAAAATCGACAGTGGATTTAAACAACAAAAGTACTGGTTAAAATCTTCAACTACAGCAGATATTCAGAGTCTAAGTCGAGCACCAAAACAACTGCAATGTATTGAGTTAATAAGGGCGGCCGAGAAAGGCATTGCTGATAGCCAGTTGAAGCAATTAGGCATATCAACTGCACAATTAAAAAAGCTTCATCAATCTGGTTGGATCATAGAGTCTTTTAGAGATCCATTGCCAACCTTACCCAATTTGGCAATGAAAGCAGCACCCACCCTTAATCATGAACAACAGGATGCTATTGCTAAGTGCCGACTTGATGGATTTAATGTTCATCTGCTAGATGGTATTACTGGTAGTGGCAAAACTGAAGTTTATCTACAACTCATTGAACAAAAACTACAACAAAATAAACAAATACTGGTTTTGGTTCCAGAAATTGGTCTAACGCCTCAATTAGTAAGACGATTCCAGCAACGACTGCAACAACCTGTCGGTATACTCCACAGCGGCTTGAATAATCAAGAGCGACTAGAAAATTGGTTGTTAACGGTTAATGGAAAATATCGCATTCTTATCGGAACTCGTAGTGCTTTGTTCACTCCGATGAAAGATTTAGGCCTTATTATTCTTGATGAAGAACATGACTCTTCCTTCAAGCAATCTCAAGGTTGGCAATATTCAGCACGAGATTTAGCTTTAGTCAGGGCAAGAGATCTGAATATACCTATAATGTTAGGTACAGCTACCCCGTCATTGGAAACCTTGCATCATGCATTAACTGGTCGCTACCTTCATTTAAAATTACGTGAACGTCCAGGTGCTGCAAAGGTAGCAACTTTTCAGACCTTGGATATTAAAAAACTACCCATAGAACATGGATTATCTAAACCTTTAATTGATAATATTGGCAGGCACTTAGCCCTCGGCAATCAAATTATTATCTTCCTCAATCGACGTGGTTATGCACCTGTTTTGATGTGCCATGATTGCGGATGGATGGCAAATTGTAAACGTTGTGAGACCAGTTACACCTTACATCAAAGTCCACAACATTTGCATTGCCATCATTGTAATGGAAGTCGAAAAGTCCCTCCACAATGTCCCGATTGCCAGAGCTCTAATATCACACCAGTAGGAATAGGTACTGAAAGAGTTGAAATGTTACTCAAGGAAAAGTTTCCTGACTACCCTTTGGTAAGAATTGACAGAGATAGCACAAGACGTAAAGATTCCATGAAGAAATATATTGAAGATATTAATCGTGGTCACTACAAAATATTGATTGGCACCCAGATGCTCTCAAAGGGGCATCATTTCCCTGATGTATCTCTTGTGGCAATTATTGACATGGACGGAGCTCTTTTTAGTGCAGATTTCAGAGCTGCAGAAAAATTTGGACAATTACTTACTCAAGTTGCAGGTCGGGCCGGCCGAGCTGAAAAATCGGGCACTGTGATGCTACAAACCCATCATCCTGATCATCCTGAATTACAAACATTGCTAAAACAAGGCTATGCAAATTTTGCCAAACAATTAATCAACGAGAGAAAACAGTGCTTATGGCCGCCCTTTAGCTTCCTCGCTATGTTTAGAGCTGAGGCTAGTTATCGAGAAAATCCTCGTCGATTTTTGCAACAACTAGCGGATTTTGCGAATCAAAATATAGAAGATGACCAACCGATTTCAATATTAGGCCCCATTGAAGCTCCGATGCCAAGAAGAGCTGGAAAATATCGATGTCAGCTTTTACTTCAGGCAACAAGTCGTCAATCTCTTCAAAAACTACTGAGATTGATGGTAATTTATCTAGAAAGTAAAAAAACTTCAAAAACAGTGCGTTGGTCTCTAGATGTTGACCCTCTGGAAATGTTCTAATAGCGCTCTTAAAATTTAATTGAAAAGCCAGTTCAGAAAAACAGGAATAACCATGAAGCAACAGCTAGAACAACTCATTAATGCTGCCATTAGCACAATCAAGGAAAGCAACATTCTTGCTGATGATTTTGCCCCACGAATATCGGTAGAAAGAACCCGTGATAGTAGTCATGGTGACCTAGCCTCAAACATTGCAATGGTTACAGCAAAGGCTGCTGGAAAAAATCCAAGAGAAATGGCTCAGCTCATTATCGATGCCATACCTGAATCTTCAATTATTCAAAAAATTACAATTGCTGGCCCCGGCTTTATCAATTTCTATTTATCGAACGACAGCACTACTTTAATTGTAAAACAAGCTCTTGAGCAGGCTGAAAATTTTGGCCGTTGTAATGATGGTCAAAACAAAAAAGTTATTGTTGAATTTGTCTCTGCCAATCCAACCGGGCCCCTACATGTTGGCCACGGTCGAGGTGCTGCCTATGGTTCGAGCCTATCAAACCTACTTAGCTTAGTCGGTTGGGATGTCAGCCGTGAGTATTATGTTAATGATGCCGGTCGTCAAATGCATATCTTAGCTTTGAGTGTATTGCTGCGATATTTAAAGTGCGCTGGCCTAGAGCTAACATTTCCGGTGAATGGATATAAAGGTGATTATGTACTGGATATCTCAAATGAACTATTCGACAGTCATCCAGAAACATTCATCATCGATATAGAGAAACTTTATCTAGATGTCCCTGCTGACGAAAGTAAAGTCGATGATGTTTTAGTTGAAGGTGAAGTTGTGCTTGAGGGTGACAAAGAAAAGCATGTCGATGCTCTCATCAATAATGCTAAATCTTTATTGGGTGATGAAAAGTATCAGTTACTGTTTAAATTTGGGCTTGAAGCTATTCGCGCTGACATTGAAAAAGATTTATCTGAGTTCGGAGTCGATTTTGATAACTGGTATTCAGAGCAATCCCTAATGGATTCTGGTGCAATCACCCAGGCTATCGAGCGATTAACAGCTTCAGGGTATATGTATGAAAAAGATGGCGCTATTTGGTTCAAAGCAACAGATTTCGGCGATGATAAAGATCGCGTTGCGGTAAGAGATAATGGCCAAACTACCTATTTTGCATCTGATATTGCTTACCATATGGAAAAACTTGATAGAGGCTTTGAGCGAGTTATTGATATTTTTGGTGCTGATCACCATGGATATGTCACGCGTGTTAAAGCATCAATGAAAGCACTAGGCGCTAACACCGATCAAATTGATATTCCCCTTGTGCAATTTGCAATCCTTTACCGGGGCGGTGAGCGTGTTCAGATGTCGACTCGAAGCGGTTCTTTTGTGACACTAAGAGAACTACGTGAAGAGGTGAGTAATGACGCAGCGCGCTTTTTCTACGTGATGCGAAAAGCAGAGCAGCATATGGACTTTGATTTAGATCTCGCAAAGTCACGTTCCAATGAAAATCCAATGTACTATATTCAATATGCCCATGCACGAATTTGCAGTGTCAGTAAAAAACTGATTGAAGCGACTCACACCCATGACACTGAAATAGGTAATGACAATCTAAATCTATTAATTACCGAACATGAGCAAGAGCTTCTTAAACGATTAGCTGCCTATCCAGAAATTATTAGAACAGCAGCAAAAAATCTAGAACCCCATAGTATTGCTCATTATTTACGTGAATTGGCTAATGATTTTCACAGTTATTACAATGCTGAAAAATTTATCATTGATGATTCCTTACTTAGAAACGCCCGATTTAATTTAATTCAAGCCGTTAAACAAACAATCTCTAATGGTCTTGCTATTTTGGGTGTTTCTGCGCCTGAGTCTATGTAGTCAATGTCTAGAGATTTCGCAAAAAATAAGAAAAAACGTAATAGCGCTTCACGTTTTGATAAAAAGAAAAATGACAAGTCCATTCCCGCTTGGACATGGATAATTGCAGGTCTGTTAGTAGGCGTGATATCAACAGTGTTGGTTCTGCTAAGTCTAAAAGAACCTGAATCTCAGCCAACAATCGTCAAACAAAAAGAAGCCCCTTCGGCAAAGTCTCGTTATCAGGCAGTGCCTGCTGATGAAGCTTCAGATGAAGATCTTGATTTTCATAATCTATTAGAAAATAAGGTTGTTGAAATACCTAAGCAAAATCAGGATAAGATAACAAAAAAACCAACAAATAAACGCTATATTATGCAATGTGGTTCCTTTAGAAAGTTACTCTCTGCCGAATCACTCAAGGCTAAGATAGCGATGAATGGTTTCACAGCTAAGATCAGTGCAACCGATGTAAAAAATGGTAAGCGATGGTTTCGAGTCGCCCTTGGTCCTTATGAAAGTAAGCGGCTCGCAGAGTCTGAACGTCATCAGCTTGAAAGAAATAACATTAATAATTGCCGTATCTGGTGATCGGTATATTTGATAACTAAATTCTTGCACTATAGATTCTTGGACTATTCGTTCTTAGACAATGACTTCTTGTAAAATGAATTCTCAAAAAATGCCTTGAAAGCGAAGTTGAACATCCCCATAGATAGCTACTTACAACAATATTAATCCCTAGAAACTCAGCCAATCAAAAAGATAGAGTATCAATATGGAACAATTTAGAGGCACAACCATCCTTTCTGTTCGCAGAAATGGCAAAGTAGTCATTGGTGGTGATGGACAGGTTACCCAAGGTAACACGGTGATGAAAGGCAACGCACGCAAAGTTCGCCGACTATTTCATGGCAAGGTCATCGCAGGCTTTGCTGGAGGAACGGCGGATGCCTTCACTCTTTTTGAACGCTTTGAACGTAAACTTGAAGTGCATCAAGGTAAATTAATGCGCGCTGCAGTTGAGCTCGCTAAAGACTGGCGGACAGACAAAATGCTACGTCGATTAGAAGCTTTATTAGTCGTTGCAGATGAAGATGATTCTTTAATTATTACTGGTAATGGTGATGTTATTGAGCCGCCTGACGGTTTAATGGCAATAGGTTCAGGTGGGCCCTTCGCTCAATCTGCTGCCATGGCATTACTAGATAATAGCGATTTATCTGCAAATGAAATCGTAGTTAAAAGCCTTAACATAGCTGCAGATATCTGCATTTATACCAATCACAATCAAACAATCGAAGAACTGGATAGTAAATAATGTCACAGATGACTCCCCGTGAAATAGTCCATGAATTGGATAAACATATTGTTGGCCAGGCAGACGCTAAACGCGCTGTCGCCATAGCGCTTAGAAATAGATGGCGAAGAATGCAAGTCAATGAAGAGCTTCGCAATGAAATATCACCCAAAAATATACTAATGATAGGCCCTACAGGTGTAGGTAAAACTGAAATTGCTCGCCGACTTGCAAAATTAGCCAATGCCCCTTTCATCAAGATTGAAGCAACTAAATTTACTGAAGTAGGCTATGTTGGTAGAGATGTTGAATCTATTATTCGTGATCTTGTTGATATTTCCATGAAAATGACAAGAGACCAAGAATTTAAAAAAGTTGAGATTCGCGCAGAAGAAGCTGCCGAAGAAAGAATTCTAGATGTATTGCTGCCAAAAGCCAGAAATGAAGCTACAGACGATGAATCATTTGATAAGCAAGGCGCCAATACTCGCCAAATATTCCGTAAAAAATTGCGCGAAGGTGATTTACAGGATAAAGAAATTGAAATCGCAGTAAATCCTCCACAAGTTGGCATAGAGATCATGGCTCCACCTGGCATGGAAGAAATGACCAGTCAACTGCAAGGCATGTTCCAAAACATGTCCCCAAAAAATGCAACTCAGCGTAAGATGAAAATCAAAGATGCTTTTAAAGTATTAGCTGAAGAGGAAGCTGAAAAACTGATCAACGTTGATGAACTTAAAAATCAAGCGATTGAAGCTGTTGAACAAAATGGTATCGTCTTTTTAGACGAGCTCGATAAAATTGCTAAGCGTTCAGATAGCTCCCATGGTGGTGAAGTTTCAAGAGAAGGTGTACAAAGAGATTTACTACCTTTAGTTGAAGGCTGTACCGTCAATACTAAATATGGCATGGTCAAATCTGACCATATATTGTTTATTGCAGCTGGAGCCTTTCACTTAACAAAACCTTCTGATCTCATTCCAGAATTGCAAGGAAGAATGCCAATTCGAGTAGAGCTTAAAGCTCTAACCAGTGATGATTTTGTAAGAATTCTAACAGAGCCTGATGCTTCTCTAAGTAAGCAATATGTTGCTCTACTGGATACTGAAAAATTCCAACTCAGTTTTTCAGACGATGGTATTAAACGCATTGCCGATGTTGCTTTTCAAGTCAATGAGACCACTGAAAATATTGGTGCAAGGCGTTTGCATACTGTGATGGAAAGATTACTTGAAACCATTTCCTTCAATGGATATGAAGAGGGTGGCTCAATAGAAATAGATGAAGCTTATGTGAATAGTCAACTCAATGAATTAGTTGAAGATGAAGATTTAAGCCAATACATTCTGTAATTTCTAATATACTTTAAAAATCCCTAAGGCATCTTGCATAAAGAGTTTTGGGGATATTTTTTAGCCATCAATTAAATTCTCTTTGTTATTAAAAAGCGAATTCTATCCAGCTCCTTATAGCAGCTACAATCTATAAAGAAATAACAAATCATCAGACAGTTATTTGTTTTTGCTCATTAAGTTGCGCATTATTACAACACAGCACCCTAGTTAAGGTTCTATCTAGACCTTATCTCAGCTACAATCTATGCTTAAGACTCAAAAGAGAATTAATTTAATGGAAAGAAATCAAGATACTCATTTCGGCTACAAAACAGTTAAAGCCGATGATAAAGCAAACCTAGTGGCTGATGTCTTCCACTCTGTAGCTAATCAATATGATTTAATGAATGATTTAATGACACTTGGCGTTCACCGACTATGGAAGCGTTACACCATCGAATTATCGGGTGTCCGAGAAGGGCAAACGGTGCTTGACCTTGCTGGTGGCACAGGTGATTTAACGGCCCTAATGGCTCCAAGAGTAGGTAAAACAGGTAAAATCATACTTTCTGATATCAACGACTCTATGCTTTTAGTGGGTCGCGACCGAATGATTGATAAAGGTTTTATTAGTAATGTTGACTATGTACAAGCTAACGCTGAATGCTTACCATTTCAAGACAAACAATTTGATTGTGTGACCATTGCCTTTGGACTTAGAAATGTAACCGACAAGGATGCCGCTCTTCGATCTATTTTTAGGGTACTGAAACCTGGTGGGCGCTTACTCATTTTAGAGTTTTCAAAACCGACTTCTAGCCTTCTCGAAAAGGTTTATGATGAATATTCATTCCGCGTATTACCTAAGATTGGTAAATTAGTTGCCAATGATTCTGATAGCTACCAGTATTTAGCAGAATCTATTCGTATGCATCCTGATCAACAAACATTAAAAGATATGGTAATAGATGCCGGCTTTGAGCAATGCGATGTACACAATATCGCTGGCGGTATTGTTGCTCTGCATCGAGGTTTCCGCTTTTGATTAACACTTTGCACTCGACTTTCACCGGCATAATAGAAATAGCTATCAATAAAGTTTTGCCGCTGGATCCTGATTATCAACAAAAAATGGACAGGTTAGCTGGTAGAGTAGTTGCACTTTTTTTTACTGATTTAGAGTTTCAAATTTATTTTATAGCCGATGTAGAACAATTTACTGTGTTGTCGAGTTATGAAGGAAAACCCGATGTTAAACTCAGTGGTAAAAGCTGGGACTTTTTTCATATGGGCATTAACAATCACAATTCTGGAAAAACTAATTTTGACAGTAACATTCATTTTGAAGGAGATGTTGCCACAGGACAAAACTTTGCAGAATTATTTGCAGGATTAAATATCGATTGGGAAGAAGCTCTTGCCGATGTCACTGGAGATATCTTTGCCCACCAAGCAACAAACTTTGCCCGCCAAGCAGGTAGTTGGCTAAAGGATGTGCTATCTAATA
Source organism: Enterobacterales bacterium (assembly GCA_047618765.1). GTDB lineage: Bacteria > Pseudomonadota > Gammaproteobacteria > Enterobacterales. The sequence goes on from JBLHLI010000010.1 coordinate 15,403, forward strand.
GCCAAGATAATCTTAGCGAATATATGCAGGAAGAAATTCGAATTACACCAACAAAAATTGAAATTGAAAACTTCTTTGATGATATCAATATACTCAAAGATGATGCCGATAAACTTAAAGAACAATTTAACCGATTCGAAGGACTCTAGTCACTAATGAATTTTATTAAACGACTTCTACGAGTCAGAAAAATTATTGCAGTCTGTCGTCAATATCGACTTATTGAATTTTTTCCAAAGTCTTATCGCCATTGGGGTATTTTACTCTTTGTTCTTGCACCGTTTTCAGTCCCCTGTAAAAAATCAATTGCAGAAGGCGAGCGTTTAAGATTAGCTCTTTCAACTCTTGGACCAATATTTATCAAATTTGGTCAACTGCTTTCAACCAGGCGAGACCTCCTACCACTGGATATAGCTGATGCTCTCGCTGATCTGCAAGATAATGTTGAGCCTTTCTGTGGAACTAAAGCCATGGAGATAGCTGAATTAGCCTTAGGTAATCCTATCGAAGATACTTTTGTTAATTTTGACTCTACTCCACTAGCCTCAGCTTCCGTAGCCCAAGTTCATACCGCTGAATTAATCAGCGGCGAGAAAGTTGTTGTAAAAATACTAAGACCAGGCATTAAAAAAATAATTATTTCTGATTTGAGTGTAATGGCAGGACTGGCTAGTTGGGCTAAAAAATACATCCCTGCTAGCCATCGATTCAGACCTAGAGAATTAGTCAATGATTATAAGTCGACTATTATTAATGAGCTAGACCTAAGGCGAGAAGCTGCAAATACTGTTCAACTTCGCAAGTATTGGAAAGACTCTGAGTTACTCTATGTTCCAGAGGTGTACATGGAACTATGCCACCAAGATATTTTAGTGATGGAAAGAATATACGGGGTCTCAGTTTCAGATATTGACGCTCTTAAAGGCGCTGGAACTAATATGAAAGTATTGGCAGAACGCGGCGTTGAAATATTTTTTACCCAAGTATTCAGAGATAGTTTCTTCCACGCTGATATGCATCCAGGAAATATTTTTGTTGATATCACGGATCCTGCTCTGCCTCGTTATATTGCTATCGACTGTGGAATTATGGGCTCATTAACGGTGGCTGATCAGCGCTATCTTGCTGAAAATTTTCTAGCATTTTTTAACCGTGACTATCTTATGGTTGCTAAATTACATCTTGAGTCTGGTTGGATCCCAGCTGGTACTTCTGAAGCAGATTTCGAAGCATCCATACGCGCTGTCTGTGAACCAATTTTTGGTAAACCGCTAAGTGAAATTTCCTTCGGTAGCTTTTTACTTAATTTATTTCAAACGGCTCGAGAATTTGATATGCCTGTTCAGCCGCAGCTGGTGTTATTACAAAAAACGCTGCTATACGTTGAAGGCTTAGGAAGACAACTATATCCAGAATTGGATCTTTGGCAAACTGCTAAACCCTTTCTTGAAAATTGGTTAAAAGAGAGAATGAGTCCTCAAAGATTATTTGATGAAATTAAAAAACAAGCACCCTTTTGGAGAGAAAAACTTCCAGAAATACCTGATCTGATCTTTCACGCTTTAAAAACAGATGTCAAAAAACAACAATTATTAGAGAAACAGGTTTATTTATTGACCGAGCAAATTTCCCAACAGAGTTCACAGCATAGAAAAATTGTCTATGGTATTTTTGGTACAGCTAGTTTGTTATTAGGTACAATTATTCACCTATCTATTTCAAGTAGCTGGACGACTCAATATGGACTAATTGATTCAGGATTAATGTTAGCGGGTATAGCTTTTCTTATTGCAAGTTTACGAAAAGCTTGATGTAGAACAATCTATTGTATATTAAATTGGGTATTATGAACTTGAGAATTCTGTGTTTGCGACCTAACTTGGGTTATAATCTCTTTAGTCATTAACAATTGATATCATTAAAATTATGAGTACTTTATTTTCTAAAATTATTGATGGTGAGATTCCTGCCGATTTCATTTATAAAGATGAATATTTAGTCGTCATTAAGGATATTTATCCTAAGGCACCGGTTCATGTTTTAATGATCCCAAGAAAGCCCATCATTAATCTTGATGATTTAGATGAAAATGACCAGTCACTTATGGGTTATATGATGCTAAAAGTACCTGAAATTGCGGCTAGTT
>JBLHLI010000011.1:0-16769 GCA_047618765.1 Enterobacterales bacterium
CCTGTATATAACTGGTATGGATACACATAATAAACCAGTTGAATAACGGTCAGTAGTAGTCCAAAAATTGAAACTGATAGTGCTGTCCACTTACTAATTTTGACATTTTTAGCACCCTTTTCTTCAGTAGGTGTTTTATGTAAATTAAGTCGACGTGAGCGTTCTATATCAGTAACTTTGTCATGCTTGGAAATCCAAATTATACAGATAAAACTCAAGAGCCCGCCGAGCAGAATTGGATTGAGATAGGATGGAAGTTCTATCCATCCCATTAAATCAATAAATCGAAGTATCATATTCGATGCAAAGCCACTGATGATTCCCCAGAATGCTGCTTTAGCAGTAATTTTATCACTCCAGATACTCATGAAAGCGACCGGTCCCCATGAGGACGCAAAAACAGTCGCTACATAATAGGTGAGCCAAAAAAGATTAGGAGGCATAAAAAAACTAATTAGCAATGCAACAATTCCAACAACGAGCATAATTTTTCTACTGAACAATAAAAGTGATTTATCATTGCCTTTATGTTTTGGAAAAATATCATTACTAACACTAAAGCCCACTAGAGATAAAAAGGTTGTTGCTGAAGATAAAGCTGCTGCCATAACGCCAGCAAGTAACATTGCCCCCATTAATGATGGCATCATGTTCATTGCTGCCCATATCATGGTTTGCTCAGGTGGAGAGATATCATCTTTACTAAGATTAACCACAGTCGCTGCTGCAAATAGGGCTAAATTGCTCACAGCAACGATAATTGCTGCAATACATGATGAGCGAATAACCACATGTTCAGATTTAGCCATCAAATGTCTACTCGCCTGCCAAGGACTTGCAGCAACCACTAAACTCCAGGCGATGCCGGTTATAAGCGACCAAATAAAATAGTCTAATGATGTTTGCCATTCAGTGCCCTCTCCTACGACGCCATGCCAGGTCATAAGTTCTGGTTTACTTTCAAAATTAACCAATGCTTCCATGGCGGCTATCCAACCTCCATGAACATCGACGATGTAATATAGAGCAACAAAACTCATCACAGTAAAGAGCATAAACATTAGGGTGTCAGTTAAAACCACCCCCCGTGAACCAGAATAAAGCGTAAACAAAGTGTAACTAAGCCAAGATACAAAGAGACCTTGGTTATAATTTAAAGGAGTTAGTTGAGAAAGTATTACAGCAGTTCCTTGAGTTACTGCTAGTAGATAGCCTCCAAGACCTAAAACAATAGTCACACCAGCAGCAGATTGAACAGCTTGACTATTAAAACGATGACCGAAAAATTCAGCAACCGTTAATGCATTGCTTCGACGTAGGAAACGACCAAAATAGAGAGCACCATAGATATAACCTGCAACCCAAATTGCAGGCCAAAGGATATAAGCTCCACCCTGAGTTTCGTAGGAGAAACCTGTTTCACCAAGGAAAGCGTTGGTACTTAAAACACTCGCAACCAAAGTCCCAACAATTAATAAGCTTGGTGCATTACGACCAACTACAAAATAGTCTTCAAGACTTTTTACTTTGCGCCCAGCATAATTACCAACGCCGATATAAATCAGAATGCTAATTATAATGCTAGTAGAATATATATCCATGATGATCAACTTACGCTTGTTCACAAACCTGATAATGCTAAAAATTTATATAAGGTTTATTATTTAACTCAGAGTAAACAACAGTTGAACATCTGTTAATACCCCAAAGGGGTAATAATAAGAACTACTAGACAGGTAACGTATAATCCATCGGCACAACAAATCCAAACTGAAAGACTATTCGTGGTTCTTCAACATCAAGAAGCTGAGTACTATGCTCTGATTCACTTGGAAAAAAACCCCATATAGCCCTTGCTGGTACATCAACAATCTGATCTTCTATTACAGGATTAGCCGTCGGATTTTCTCGTGTGACCATAATATTACAGCGTAAATGCTTTGCATTATTCTGTTCATGATAGGCGTATTTATCACGGTGCTTATGAATTTGACCACCCTTCTCGATTAATGAAATAATCCAACCGAGATGAGGATCAACAGGACATCCTTCAAGTTTGAAGTGCTCTATAATGCGTTTGCCTAATGTCATTACAAAAGGTGTGCAATATTCAGTTCCCCATATCTTTGCTCGATAGCGATGTGGGCCACGAGGGTTAGCTTGCAACACACCTTGTTGTAAATAATCAACTGCGATCCTTCGGAGCTCAGCTTGTTCTTCAACAGTTATAAAGTCCCTACTACAGGAAAGTTCGAGATTAGACATTATTTTATTCACATTAGTTATATATCTATTTAGTTATTATCAATCACACTTAATCGTTAAACTAGCTCATTTTTAAAAGTGTCATTACATTATCTTAAAACTATACGGTCTTGTTAAGATAGTTGTCAAATAGGTTTGTTGTGAAAGAAAAATCAAGCCGTCAGGCGAAACAGTTGACGAATAAATTAATATTTCTTGATGCCTGGCCTCCAAACTGAGAGTATCAATTAACTAGAAATAATTTCATCTTCATTAATGATACAACTAATGAAATCGATTTATAACAACGGAAAACCTTAATGAACGATATACGGAATCCAGAGCAACGCAAAAAAATACAACAGTTACTTGCTAAAGGCTTTAATGCTTTGTCCAACGGAAAATTTGAACTTGCTGGAGATTGTTGTCAAGAGTTATTAAAACTTGAGCCCGAATTGGTGCAAGGACACTTTTTGGTTGGATTAGTTGGTTTGGCTAGTAAAAATAGGAATATTGCTTTCAGTGCGTTCGAATCAGTAGTAAAGCTAGACAGAGATCATGCCGCTGCCTGGGCGCAATTGGCAAAGTTATATATGTCACAGGGAATGGTAAATCGTGCTGATAATGCTCTACAACACACTCGTCGCATTCAGCCCGATGACCCCATTGTTCTCGATTTGATTGGCACTACACTGTCTCGCATGGGTGAACTAGGCTTGGCAAAAGCATTTTTTGGCAGAGCTCATACTATTCAGCCAGAAAGTCTTGTTTTCAAGTTTAATTTGGCTAACTGTCTGGTCTTTCATGGTGAAACAGAAAGCTCTGAATTACTGTTCAAGGAGATTATAAAAGTTCAACCAGACAATTCTTCTGCACATTGGTCGCTTTCTTCCTCTCTAAAAGCCAAGGATCAAAAGCACATTAAACAAATGAGCAAACTATCTGCTAAAAATAATAAAAACATGCGTGTAAAATCTTATTATCAATACGCTATAGGTAAAGAATATGAAGATCTGCAACAATGGGAGCAAGCATTTGAATCTTTTAGCAATGGTGCTGCTGCTAGGCGTGAGACCGTTGAATTTGATGAGCAGTCTGAAATCGACATGTTTGAATACCTGACTGAGTACTTTACAGAAGAATGGTTTAATGATGGCAGCCCAGGACACACTGATAATTCACCCATTTTTGTACTAGGACAACCTCGTAGTGGCACAACCTTAATAGAAAGGATCATAACCAGCCATTCGCAAGTAAAATCTGCAGGAGAGCTACAACAATTTGGATTAGCAATTCGCAGACTCAGCAATTTCAATGATGCAAAACGATTTTCTGCAGAGATGTTTGCAGCAGCAAAAGACTTAGATTTTAAAAAAGTTGCAAATATATACCTAGATACTAGTAAAAGAATGAGAGGTGATTCACCAAGATTTGTTGATAAGTTACCCCAAAACTTTTTGATGCTACCACTAATTTTAAAAGCTTTCCCAAATGCAAAAATCATACATTTAGTAAGAAATCCTATGGATGCTTGTTTCTCAAGTTTCAAACAGTTATTCGCTGACGCCTACCTTCATTCCTATAATCAAGAAGAAATGGCCAGACATCATGTTAGATATCGTAATTTGATGCAGGTTTGGAGAGAGCGATTTCCCAATAGTTTTTTTGATATTAGCTATGAGGAAACAGCAAGAGATTTAGAACCTAATGCCCGAGCACTAATCGATTTTCTTGACTTACCATGGGAAGATGAATGCTTAAATTTCCATCAACAAAAAACTGCTGTAACAACAGCAAGTTCCGTGCAAGTGAGAGAACCTGCTCATACGCGTTCAATTGGCCGATGGCGTCAATATGAACAACAATTACAACCAATGTTCAATACTTTACAAAAGCACGGCGTTGATGCCTCAGCAGATGATTAATATCACTATAGATATGACCTACACATATGGGGTATGTAGTTTAAAGATTTGATTAGCTACTGTTAATCTACTATATTCATATTATGTCTATAGCTATACTTATATTACGTACAATATTAATAAATAATGAATATAACTTATAGAAGTGTTCAATATAATTAAGAAACTGGGGACTTATAATGACGAAACGAGAATTAAACCAGCGGTATCCAACGAACAATATCTTACGTAGATCTCACCTCTCTGAAGCTATTTCAGTTGCACTTATGGCATCGATGATTTCAGCACCAATCTATGCAGCTGATAAAGAAGATGACCGAGATAATGAGGTTATAACAGTAACAGCTACTAAATCTGAGGAATCAATTCAGACTGTACCACTTGCAATAACAGCCCTATCCGGTGAATTTTTGCAGGAAGTACATATGCAAAGTACCAAAGATTTGATTAGTTACACACCAGGTATTACCGGGAAGAGTGACGGTGGCTGGTTAGATTCAGTGTCAGTCAGGGGTATTCGTACCCAGGACTTTGGCGTAGGTGGTGACACTTCAGCAGGTTATTTCAAAAATGATTTGTATGAAGGTCGTAATGGTTCAGTGGTAAGTAGCTTTTACGATATGGATCGAGCAGAAATTGCACGGGGTCCTCAAGGCTTCTTGTTTGGACGAAACGCCGTTGCCGGAGTGGTAAGTGTACACACTCGCAGAGCTGAAATCGATGTAGAAGAAGGCTTCATCGATGTAGATATTGCTGAATATGCTCGATTTCAAGTTTCTGGTGCTGTAAATATACCAGTGAGTGATACGTTTGCCATGCGAATTGGTGGCCTTTACAACACTGAAGATAACTTTGTAAAAAATAATTTCCCTGATTCAAAATTACCTGGTACAGATACAAAAGCGCTGCGTTGGTCAACAACCTACCAAAAAGATGACCTTAATATCTATACCATGGTTGAATATGAAGATCGAAAAAGTTACGGCTCATCCTATAAAGCTGTAGAATCTGGAGCACCCTGGGAACTTTTCCAAGCAGCTTTTGGTGATGTATCATTTCAAGATGAAAATGATCCTTATGCAGTAAATCAAGATAATGGCTTTGGTGGACCTGAAGACAATTCCGAAGCTCTGAATCTTCAATTACGAATTGAAAAAGAACTAGGATTTGCTGATCTGACTGTCACAGCAGGCTACAAGGATCATGACTTTTACTATTCTGAAGATTATGATGGTACTCCTTTAAGAATAGCTGACTGGGATTTGACACAGTCAGGCCAATACAGTCAAGTTGAAGCTAGACTTAGCTCCAATGGTGATGGACCACTCAGTTGGTATGCAGGCGCTTCTTTCTATCAAGAAGACATAAAGGCCGCTTTTATCTCTAGGAATAACGAAGAGCTAGTCTGTAATTTTTACAGCACTTACTACTGGGAGCTAGAGAGTTATGGTTGCTCAGATTATAATGATTATCTGAATTATTATTATGGTTCAAGTAATGTTTTTACCCCTTCTGCAGATGGTTATTTACATGAAGACAATAATGTCGCCGGTAAATTCACGGGTTGGGCAACCTACCTGAGTCTGGACTATCAAATCACAGATGATATCAATGTTGAGTTTGGCGTACGTCATACCAATGACACCAAAGATTTCTCACAGAATGTAGTTTCACCAAAACCAGGAGATGACAATGAATTCTTTCCTTGTTGGTACTTCTGCTATGCAACAGAACCTGGGAATCCTGTAACTAGAGAACTATCATGGAGCAATACATCGTATAAAGCCTTAGCCAGATACCAGGTTGATGATGATATGATGATGTACCTAAGTTGGACTCAGGGATACAAATCCGGTGGTTTCAATACTTTCTTGATGAACAATACTGATTCTGATTACAATGAATGGGAAATTCCAAGCTTCGAGCCAGAAACTGTGGATTCCTATGAGATCGGCTTTAAAGATACCTGGTTTGATGGCAGTGTTAAAGTTGATTTCAATATATACAGCTATGAAGGCGTAGGTGCTCAGATACTCATTCCCAATCCTAATGGACCTGGTGATTTAGTACTGAACACAAATTCAGAAGGAGAAGGTTTCGAAGCAAGTATCAATGCTAATCTTAGCGACAACTGGAGTCTCTTTTTTACAACATCTTACTTAAGTACTGAAGTTAGAAATCTTGGCAATGAATGTGGATTTGACGATCCAGAAGATTGTGAAGGCTCATCAGCATTCTGGTCTCCAACTTGGTCTAACGCAATAGTCCTCGATGGTAATTATCCACTTGAAAATGGTGACTCTATAGGAATCAGCGTTGAAGCATATCACGAAGGTGATCGTGGTCGTGGATGGCAAAATACTCCAGAATCTGCAATCCCTTCCAACGTCTGGACAGGATTAAGAGTAGCCTATGAATCCAGTTCAGATTCAGAATGGTATGTTGAACTTTATGTCGATAATCTATTAGATGAAAGAACATGGGCTGGTATGAACAACATCACAGGTATTGATCCAACTCAGTTCTGGGGTCCTTCTAAACCTCGTACAGCTGGGGTTCGTTTTGGTCGTAAATGGGGTGACTAACTTTAGCTAAAAAAATAGTAACAATTAAAAGCCAGTTTTTAACTGGCTTTTTTTTGTTACTAATTATTCAACTAGCAACTCTTCAACTAGCAACTCTTCAACTAGCAACTCTTCAACTAGCAACTAGCAACTCTTCAACTAACGATGAGAAAACCCACAGCAGAAATTGCCGCCCCTAATAAGGCGTATGGCAACTGTGACAATGCATGTTCATAGGATGGGCAACCACTACCCTGTGCAGCTAAGACGGTGGAGTCGCTGTAAAAACAAGCTTGGCTACCAAAACCACTGGCAGAAAACAAGGCACCTGCCATCAAAGGAATACTCACATCCAGTTCTTGCGCAAGTGGGAATACTACAGGAATAGCGATAGCAAATATTCCCCAATTTGACCCTGTCGTAAATGAAACAAATGCCATGGTAATAAATACCAAGAATGGCAACATTTTTGCTGTCATATAAGGCGCCACACTAGAAACTACATATTCCGTGAACCCCAGAGCGTTGTTAGCCTCAATGAATACGAATACCGACACCAAGATGGTTAGCACTGGCAACATCGTTCTCAAGCCGTCCATGATCGTATCGAACATTTCATAAAGTGTCAGCGTACGAGTTAACAGGTACTGCACGATGGTTACCAAAATAGCTGCAATCACACCGACCAGCAGGTCAATGTCTGACATAATAGTGACAGATATCAGCACTGCAAGTGGAATGAAAAACAGAGATACATTTACATTTTTGGCCTGAGCATCACTATGATAGACTTCCTCTAACTCAATATCCGTTGAAGTGTCTGGAGGCGCCAACTGTCCTGTAGTCTCGGCCCGAAGCTCAGCAGATTTCATGGTACCCATCAACGGAATCGCACCCATGATAACCAGTGGCACAATCGCCAAGGCAACAATAGGATAAAACATATAGGGAATAGATTGGATAAATAGATTGATCCCCTCACCCTCGAGGGCCACACCATTTTTCTCCAAAAGACCGGAGAAATAAACGGCCCAAGTAGAAATAGGTACGAGTAGACAGGTTGGTGCTGCAGTAGAATCGACCACATAAGACAACATTTCTCGTGAAGTCTTATACTTGTCAGTTACCTTCTTCATGGAAGAACTCACCGTCAATGCATTGAGGTAGTCATCCAGAAAAATCACCAACCCCAAAGCCCAAGTCGACAGTAAAGCCCCTTTTTTGCTCTGAACTCTTTTTGTGACCAGATCCCCAAAAGCCCTTGCACCACCGGCCCGTACCAACAGCGCAATAAAGCTGCCGTAAAGCCCACATACCATCAACACCCAACCGGTATTTTCATCCTGCATTACCACCAGAAGCGATTCCGACAATGCCGTAATAAAGCCAAACCCCTCGGCAATAAAAAAGGCAACAAGGGCGCCCGTCGTGACAGCTGCGATAGTTCGGTGTGTTGTAATGGCAACTATCAGAACTATAATCGCCGGTATCAGACTTATTGCACCATATTCTTCCACGAATCACTCTTCCTATTATTGTTTTATTTGTTAAATCAAAATCATATACTTATTATAAATCAAAGCTTTAGTAGAATTAGTTAATATACTACATTAACATTGAAACAATATGAGTAATATGGTCTTCTAAAAAGTATAATACTTCTGTAACAGCTTAATCTTTTAACAGTCTAGATATCCAGACCGGAGGTTTATAGGGAATCACTATAACGTCATCATCTAGACTAATTTTGCCCGAGACCTCTACAACACCAACTACACCGCGGCAAAATGCAGCAGCATTCGTAAAATCAGACTCTGCAATAGCTTTCCCTGAATTAGTGCTATAGCTACTGGCAACTTTTTGGCCCATTTCGATACAAGGAGGATTATATTCCTCAACCTGTAATTCAGCGCCCGATGGAAATTTCAGAATAGTACCTTTGGCTAGTAATGATAAATCGGGGATTCCCTTGAAACAGATATTCACACCAAGACTAGCTGCTGTTAACTTTTCTTTTAAGTCCATTGTTTTTTCTATCTTGAGAAGCTCTTCTTCGGCGATAGCTGACCATTGTCGTTCATTACGCCTAACAACACCTTCTGCTTGTTTATCACCTTTCCAGCATGCACGTTGAGGTGATTGGTGACGATCGCCAAGAAAGCCATCAAGTTCAGCCTCTAGACTTTGACAAGATTGTTTTGTTAGTTCAATATTTTTTGAACCAATATTGAGGGCAACCACCTGACCTTTAATCGTTTTCATTTACAATCCTGTCTTTAATAAGGCAAAGGCGGCGTAGCACGGGCTCTTGCTGGAGACCAAAACGGTTTTTTCTGTATTTGACATTTAGCTATTTTCTGGTGAAAGCGTAATTCTTTGGCGTAATAGATTTCTGCCCAAATTTCACCTTTGAGGTATTGTGTTTTAACCATGGCTAGAGCAATATTTGCTTTTACTAGAGGTGACCACATGGCAGATGTAACATAGCCAATCTCCTGTTTACGATTCTTATTACTGTATAAAATTGCATCTGGCGCAGGCTTATTTCCTTCAATATTCAACTTTACAAGACAGTAAGCAGGTCCATTTTTCTTATCTTCTATCAAAGCCTTCCTACCATTAAAATGAGGCTTTTTAAAATCAACCAACCAACCAAGATTCAGTTCAAAGGGAGTTTGGTCATAGTTAAGATTAACTGTTTTAAGGGATTCATTGAACTCCATAAGAGGCAATATAAATCCAGCCTCTAATCTTGTCATACCCAGAGCAGCTTCGCCATATGGTTGAATTCCATAGTCTTCTCCCGCAGCATATAATGTATCCCATAACTCAATGGCCAGTTCTGGTTTTATCCATAACTCATAACCCAGATCACCAGTGAAGCCAGTTCTTGAGACCATCAAAGGCTTATCTTCGCTGCCATTGAGCGAAAACTCTCTAAAGTTGAAAGGCTTTAATGTTTCTATCCCATCTAAGCCCATTTTTTTCAGTACCTCACAGGTCGTCGGTCCCTGAAAGGCTAAACCAGCTAAATCATCTGATGCATCGGTAATAGTGACATCATCAAAGCCAAAGGCGCTTTTCTTCAACCAGGCTGAGTTTGCAGCACCACTAGTCAACATGTATGAATCTTCACTCAGTCTGAATAAGGTTCCATCGTCTATCATGCGTCCATCATCGGTACACCAACAAAGATAGGTTACCCGCCCTACTTGTAAAGTACTGATGTCTCGAGTGACCATTCGATTGAGCATCACCATTGCATCACTACCACTAAAAATATATTTCTGCATGGGACAAATATCATAGGTACCACAGCTATTACGAATACAAAAGTATTCATAATTAGCATCATAAAATTGATCCGCAATTTTATAACCATTCCAACCAAACCAAGATTCCCTGATATTTAACTTAGCTTGTCTAGGATGGAAGTGAGTTTGCTTTAGTCGTTCAGAAGCAAAGGGATCTTCAGTTGTATTTATATTGTTCATAGGTGAGTTACTCATCATAAAAATCGTCAACTGGTACGGTATTAGGCCGCTTCAGGTCAAGTAATATTTCTCGGGCAGCATTTGCACCACAGGCTGCAGAAACGCCACCACCGGGATGGGTCGAGGAGCCACACATATACATATTTTTAATGGGCATTCGATATTGTGCATAGCCTGGAAATGGTCGGTTAAACAATAATTGGTCAATGGTTAACTCACCTTGAAAGATATTGCCTTCGGTTAATCCTACTTCGGCTTCAATTTCAAAAGGTGTGCGAACTTCCTTATGAACTATCAAATCTTTAAAACCTGGAGCATAGCGTTCTAGTTTATTAATAACTGTATCTCCAAACTGTTCTCGTTTAGCAGGTGTCCAAGGTCCATCTGTTAAGGTATCTGGGCAGTATTGAACAAAGCAGGACATCCAATGTTTACCTGGAGGTGCTACTGTAGGATCCCAGGCAGAAGGTATAACGGTTTCAATGAAAGGATCATCTGACCATTTACCACGTTTCCAACAATCATAGGCTTTTTCCATTGTTTCTAAACTACCACCGAATTGTTGTCCACCTCGATTAATATAACGATTTTCAGGAAGCGCTGAAAACTTGGGCATGCCAGATAGCGCGATGTTAACCTTGCCAGAAGAGCCTCGTATTTTAAAGTTCTTTGCCTTGTCATAAATACCTTCAGGTAAATCTTCTTTCTTCATACATTTAGTGAAGGTTCTCTTTGCATCGAGATTGGATACCACGATATCAGCATTTAGCTCATCACCATTATCCAGTACTACCCCAACGGCTTTACCATTAACTACTTTGATATGGTCAACACCTGCATTACATCTGATTTCGCCACCATGTTCTTCAAATGCACCGGCTATGGCATTCGATATTGAGCCCATACCACCTCGAGCAAGACCCCAAGCGCCAATATTTCCATCAACATCACCCATAACGTGATGAAGCATTACATAAGCTGTTCCTGGCGAATACACGCCTAAAGCGGTTCCAATAATACCAGGACTTGCCATGGTTGCTTTAACAAGCTCATTTTCAAAATAGTCTTCAAGGTAATCTGCTGCACTCATGGTAAAAAATCGCATGTATTCATAAAGTTCTTTCTCACCAAGCGACCAAAATTGCTTTGCTAGCCATAATAGCTCTTTAATGTCTCTAGGTTTAAATGATGTTGGATTCGGTGGTGTTCGTAGCAATGTTTTACGAATAAGCCGAGCATAACGCCCTAAATCAGCATGGAAACGATGCATTGCATCAGCATCATGAGTTGATAATCGTCTTACTTCATTATCAGATATTTGTTCATCACTGTAAAAAGTGAGCGTTTCATTATCATTACCAAAACCCACTGTCCCCAGGTATGGTACTAATAATAAACCATGGCGAGTCAAGTCCAGATCACGATGTATTGACTGACGCAGCATGCTACTTACATAGGAGCAACTGGAATATTTCCAACCTTCCTTCATTTCCCTTGATACTGCAGCGCCACCGATGTAAGGATTTTTTTCTACTATCAATACATTTAAACCCGACTTTGCTAAATAAGCACCATTGGTAAGACCGTTGTGTCCTGCACCGATAATTATTGCATCATATTTCTTCATTTTAATATCTCACAGGCTGCATTATGTCCAGGACCACCCATTAAACCGCCTCCAGGGTGGCTACCTGCGCCACAAAGGAATAACCCCGGTATTGGCGTTTTATATTGAGTTGCTTCGTAAGTAGGACGCATCATAAACATTTGATCGATAGATAATTCAGTGTGGTGCCAATGTCCACCTGTCACATTGTATTGCTGTTCTAAATCGAAAGGAGTTAATAACTCAGCATGAATGATCAATTCTCGAATATCTGGGGCATACTGCGATAAAGTGTCAATTGCCCTTTCACGAATAGCTTCTTTTGCCTGCTCAGTCCAGCCACCTTTCAGTTTATAAGGAACATACATCAGATTTGCAGAAAGCACTTGCTGTCCATCGGGAGCCTGTGATTTGTCGTATAAGCTAGGAATAACAACTTCCATCACAGGATCCTGTGAACAATTGCCATACTTGGCATCATCATAAGCAAATTCAATAGCATCCAAATTAGCAGCAATGATCATTCTTGCATTAGGATTATCTATTCCCTTAAATTTAGGTAAGCCCGATAAGGCCAAATGCAGTTTTGCCACAAAGCCATCATTCCTTAATCGTTGTATTCTATTGGTAAATCCAATTTCGAGATTCTCTACACCAACTAGATCGATGAAAGTCCGTTTTGGATCAGCAGAGGATACAACCCTACTTGATTGAATCGTTTCTCCATTTAATAGTTCAACGCCTGTGGCATGAAGACCGTTTTCATCACCCTCAATGGTTATTCGACTAACTCTTGCATCAGTTTTAATCTCAACACCCGCTTCACGTGCAGCCCCCTCAAGAGATTGAATCAGACTATTAATACCTCCGGGGGGTATTGAATGAGCTCCATCAAAAGCTCCACCTTGTTTATATAACATAGCCATCACCGTCGCATTAGGTGAACGTGGAGCCATTTTCGAACCAACCAGTCCATCCCAACTCAGCAATGCTTTTAAGATATCATTATCAAAGTTTTCATCCATAAGATCGCGAGCTGGTAGCATAGCGACTCTCATGAACTCTCCCATGTCTTTTTTTCCGAGCAGACGTAACTTCAATCCAAGGTTGGCAAATGTCATTAAATCAGGGAGATTCTTACTGCCTACTCTCGGTATTGTTTTAAGCCAGAAGGGTTTTAACATTTCTGCAAATTTCTGTATCAAGGCTCGATATTCAGTAAAAGTTGCAATATCTTCTTCACCAACCCCTGATAACTTAGCCTCTGTACCAAAACCAGACAAGATAACATGCTCTCCGCTTTTATTAAGGCCCATAGTAGCCATAGGTTCAGCATCAAGATGGAAACCATGTTTACTTAGATTGAGATCTTTGGTTATCTTTGTAGAGAAATGGTTAATTGTCTGAGCAACAGAAGTTTTAAAACCTGGATAAAACTCTGAGGTTGTCGCTAAACCACCAGTAGATTTCGATGCTTCAAGCAACAGTACCTTCTGGCCCTTCTTAGCAAGATAAGTGGCGCAAATCAGGCCGTTGTGGCCAGCGCCAATGATAATAGTGTCATAGTGCTTCAATTCATACCCTCTTTTAATAATTAGCTATTAGTGTTTGTTATATCTACTGTCTCTAGTGTTGTCTCATTAATATGTTCATCGAGTTCATCTCGCCATTCAACTACATTCATTTCGATAGCCATAAAACCAACGATCCAAACAAACTCATCCCAGGCATAGACCCAGTGACCGCGATAAATCCAATAAGAGATAACTATCCAAAGGATTGAATAGAGGAAAAACTTTGTTATATTCAACCTTTTAATTAATGTACCCCTAGTTATATTGCGTTCTTGTAACCTGACTATAATTTCTATTGTTAAAATGATCAGCATCCAAGTAGATATTTCCATTAGATCAAACCAAGCAAGTTCTTTTGCAATAATAAACCCAGCATTATCAGTAACAATAAGAGTATTAGGTGGCTCAATGTAGAAAAACTGGGAGGCTGTAGAAAGGGTATGGCAATTGACTGCATTCAGTTCTGTGTAAAGTAAGTTTGAGGTAAATGAAACGTTTCCATTAACTAGCTGGCAGAGATTACTGACATCTAAAATGGGAGTAACCATGCTCAAATCATAGGCATTCAATAAATAAACATAAAAAGTATGGGTCAGTGAAAAGTAACATATAATTCTAATAGTTTGCATAGCAAGCCGTTTGGCAGGTGCCAAGGGTTCATAAGAAAGTATGTAAGTTTCAAGTTCGAATAAGATGATTAGCATTAGCCAGGCACTATCATCGATAGTAGTGGCAAACGCTCCTGTCCAATCAAGAAAAGAGCCACCATTACGCATAGTATGGCTAGCAACAAGCCAATCTTCTCTGAAATAATATATGTAATTTATGACTAATAATGTAAATACAACTAACTTGATCAGTTGCATCAAATCAACTTTCGAATTGTGGAATAAATTAAACAATTTTTTCATTGAGTATCTCTGTTAGAGAAATTTATCAATTATTGTAGTCTCTAACCGCATCACCGAAGCTCTTAAAAATAGCGCATGATAATGCATTATCTCGAAACTGCCATTCAGGGTGCCATTGCACACCCAATACATACTGTGTTGTGTCGGCTAAGCTAATTGCCTCCACTAGACCATCTTGTGCATGGGCTTCTGCTATAAGACCAGTCCCTAATTTCTGTAAGCCTTGTCCATGAAGAGAGTTAACAATCTGTGTATCAGTATTAACAAGACCTGATAAAAATTTACCTGATACCAATTTAATTGAGTGAGCGGCCTGATATTGACCATTTCGATCCAATGTCTTGTCTTCCTGATGATCCATCATGCCTTCAAGCTCATGTACCTTTTGATGGAGGGTACCTCCCAGAGCAACATTCAATTCCTGTATACCTCGACAGACAGCAAGAATTGGCATTTTTTTCTTTAAAGCAGCTCGAATCATGGCCAAGGACATACTATCCCGTTGGGGATCATGATCATCTGGAGTGAGACTGTTTTCATTACTATATAAACTTGGTTGTACGTTTGAGGTACTGCCGGATAAAAACAATCCTTGGATATTTTCCATTAATGTTTCAATAATACGGTGTTCATCCATGGGTTCAAGATCTTCACCTGGCCCTTGGGCTGGAATTAATATTGGACAGACATCGGAACCATGCACCACTGCATTGATGTACTTTTCTCCCACACCTTGAAATGCGCTTAGACCATGGCGTTTAACATCAGAGGGGATCCCCACCAAAGGATAGCGATTATTCATAGAGTCTTTTCACCTAGTTTAGTTATCCTAACTTATTCTTTTTCTTGTAGTTACTAGACATTAAATCTTTATGCCTACCCCTTTAGGGTTAAATTAATTACACTTTTTGTGTGAGATTATATTTAACACTGATTTAGTAGGTCTATTCTATACCACTTAGGTGTAGGGTAAATGGATAAAATATGTACCAATTTAGGAACTGGAGTTAGTACTATGAATAGCGATAATAAGACATTGGAATTACAAGCCCTGGATAAAGCTCATCACCTACACCCTTTTACAAATTTCCAAAAATATGCAAAGAGTGGTGGTCGCATAGTTTCTCGTGCTGAGCATATTTATATCTATGATTCTGATGGCAACCAAATTCTTGATGGAATGTCTGGGTTATGGTGTTGTAGTCTAGGATACACTCAACCTAAAATTGTTGAAGCTATTACAGAGCAACTCAATACATTACCTTATTATAATAACTTTTTTAACTGTTCCAATGAACCTTCAGTAGCAATGGCTAAAGCCTTAGTTGATGTGACACCTGAGCAGTTCAATCAAGTATTTTTTACCAATTCTGGCTCTGAAGCCAATGATACCAATATCAAAATCGTTCATCGTTACTATGATATTTTGGGTAAACCTGAAAAGAAGCACATCATTTCACGAGTCAATTCCTATCATGGTAGTACCATTGCAGCTTCTAGTCTTGGCGGCATGAGTTATATGCACAATCAATTTAGAGGTCTTGATTATATTCATCACATCGGACAACCCTACTGGTTTAAAGATGGTGGAGATTTAAGTCCTGAAGAATTCGGACTAAAGGTCGCTCGTGAACTTGAACAGAAAATTGATGAAGTTGGTGAACACAAAGTTGCGGCCTTTATTGCAGAGCCTATTCAAGGCGCAGGTGGAGTAATTGTTCCGCCCTCGACCTATTGGCCTGAAATTCAACGAATTTGTGATGAACGCGATATCTTACTGATTAGTGACGAGGTCATTTGTGGCTTTGGCCGAACTGGCGATTGGTTTGGTTGTGAAACCTACGGCTTTAAACCTGATTTGATGACCTTTGCAAAAGGAGTCACCAATGGTTTTCTTCCACTAGGTGGAGTTATGGTATCTGACAAGGTTTCTGCAGTACTAAACTCTTCAGACACAGACTTTGCACACGGTTTAACCTACTCCGGACATCCTGTGGCCTGTGCTACAGGTATTGCTACTATTAACATCTTGAAAGAAGATAAAATAATCGAAAACATGAGCAGTAATATCGGTGATTACATGGAAAAGCGTTGGAATGAATTAGCGGAACATCCTGTGGTTGGAGAAACTCGTGTTAAAGGAATGGTGGCCTCGCTCGAACTTGTTAAAGATAAATCTTCAAGAGAGCGTTTAGGACCTGAAGATGAAGGTGCCGTCTTCTGTCGTGATGTTGCTATTGCTAATGGATTAATCATTAGAGCTGTAGATAATGCTTTAATTTCAGCACCACCTATTATTTGTAGTAGAGAAGAAGTCGATACATTGATAGAGAGACTGTTAATTGGCTTAGACGCAACGGCTAAAAAATACAATGTGTCTTAATTTTGTTTAATCAATCACTTTAACTAGAGAATCTATATTATTGTTTTAATTAGTAATTTAGTTTTATT
>JBLHLI010000012.1:0-16469 GCA_047618765.1 Enterobacterales bacterium
AGTAGAACCAGCATCTGAAATGACTGATGATGATTTTGAATCTTTGTTGGACGAATTACATGGAGCTGGAAATAAGCCAGGTGGAGCAACCAAAGATACTAAGCCTACAGAAAAAGCCAAACCGAAAGCGAAACCGAAACCTAAAGAAATTATGGATGATGATGATTTCGATTCACTATTAGATGAAATTCATGGTAAAGGTAAAGGTCCAACAGGGACTAAGGTTGAGCCGAAAGTTGCAGCTAAGGTAGTTAAAAAAGATGTTAAAGTACCTGCAATTACTAAGAAGCCAGCAGAAAAACCTAAAGCTCCTGCAAAAAAAGCATCAATAAGTACTGGTGAAACAACGGTACGAGTTGATACCAAACGACTTGATGATATTATGAATTTAGTTGGTGAACTGGTCCTTGTTCGAAATAGAATGGGTATTTTAACTCAGAAAACAAACGATGAAAATTTATTAGCGTCAGCTCAAAATTTAGATTTAGTGACAGCCTCTCTGCAAAGTGCTGTGATGAAAACACGAATGCAGCCAATCAAAAAGGTATTTGGTCGTTTTCCACGCGTTGTGAGAGACTTAGCGCGTACTCTAAAGAAGGAAGTCGAGCTCGTTCTTGAAGGGGAAGATACCGATCTTGATAAAAACTTAGTAGAAGCATTAGCCGATCCACTGGTTCACCTAGTTAGGAATTCAGTAGATCATGGTGTTGAAATGCCTGATGTACGTGAAGAAACTGGCAAGGATCGTTGTGGTAAGGTTATTTTAGCTGCTTCTCAAGAAGGTGATCATATTTTATTAACCATCAAAGACGATGGTGCGGGTATGGACCCTGAACTACTTCGACAAATTGCTGTTAAAAAGAAGTTAATGGATTCAGAAGCAGCGGCAAGACTAAGTGATAATGAATGTTTTAATTTAATCTTTGCACCTGGGTTTTCTACCAAAACAGAGATTTCAGATGTTTCAGGTCGTGGCGTGGGCATGGATGTTGTTAAAACTAAGATATCGTCATTAAACGGTATCGTAGATATTACTTCAGAACGCGGAGTTGGGACAACAATACATATCAAAGTACCGCTCACCCTAGCAATTATGCCAACATTGATGGTTGTAGTTGGTGGGCAAACCTTTGCTCTTCCATTAGCGAGTGTTAGTGAAATCTTTCATCTTGACTTAACAAAAACCAATGTTGTTGATGGACAACAAACAATTATAGTTAGAGAAAAAGCAATACCTCTGTTTTATCTCGAACATTGGCTTATTAGAGGGGCCAATAGATCATCACGTAAAGACAAAGGACATGTTGTTATTTATCAGGCAGGTTCTAAACGTGTAGGATTTGTTGTAGATTCTCTAGTTGGTCAAGAGGAAGTGGTAATTAAGGCACTAGGTAAGCGTTTACAAGGTACTCCAGGGATGTCAGGAGCTACTATTACATCTGATGGGGGCATCGCTTTAATACTTGATGTTCCGAGTTTACTCGCTCATTACTCAGGTCATCGCTGATCCTGCCGATAACATCCTTATGGATTGGTAATTAGGGATAAAATTGTGGACAGGCTAAGTATATTCGGTTTTTTATTGGCATTAATTGCCATCTTAGGCGGACAATATATTGAGGGTGGTAGTGTTACTGCTCTTATAGATGGTCCTGCTGCACTCATTGTTATTGGTGGCACTTTCGGTGCTGTGATGTTGCAATCTTCTTCAAAAATATTTCTCTTAGCAATTAAAATTAGTGTTTGGGTTTTCTATCCTCCTAAAAGTAAACTTTTACCCGGCCTACGAAAAATTATTAATTGGAGTATTATTGCTCGTAAAGAGGGATTATTAGGTCTTGAAGAAGCTGCAGACACTGAACCAGACGATTTTGCAAAAAAAGCATTGAATCTGCTTGTAGATGGTGGTGAACCGGATGTTATTCGTGCTTCATTAACTGTTGATTTTCACACTAGAGAATATGAATATCTTAGCGCAGCAAAAGTATTTGAAGCAATGGGTGGTTATGCGCCAACAATAGGTATAGTAGGTGCCGTTATGGGTTTGATCCAAGTGATGAGTAATTTAAGCGACCCTGCTAAGTTAGGGCCGGGCATTGCTACAGCTTTTGTTGCAACAATCTATGGCGTGACACTTGCCAATTTAATTTTTTTACCAGTAGCTAACAAAGTGAAAAACATAGTTTTATCCCATTCTCACTATGAGGAAATGATCATAGAGGGAATAGTTGCAATTGCTGAAGGTGAAAATCCTCGTATGATTGAAAATAAATTAACAGGATTTGCTGCTAGCAAATAGACTAAATCGCTTAGAGGTAAAGCATGCGTCATAATTTAAACAAAGAATCTGAAAATACTGACCGCTGGTTAGTTTCTTATGCTGATTTCATCACCTTACTTTTTGCATTTTTTGTTGTTATGTACTCTGTTTCACAGGTTAATGAGGGTAAATTTAAGATTTTATCTGAAACATTAACCGATGCTTTTCAACAACCAGAGAGAAGTCTGCAGCCTGTTCAAATTGGTGAAGTTAATAAAACGGATACTGTAACATCCGGTGAGAATACCTATCCTGAAGATTATATGGGAGAACCCGCTACAGCTGAAACTGATGAAAGCTTTCAAGAGCTGAGAGAAGATCTTACCGAGAGCCTTAAAGAATTGATTGATGCTGATCTTGTCAAAATTCACTCTAATCAAGATTGGTTGGTTGTACAGGTCGGAAGTGAAATGCTTTTTGCTAGTGGAAGCGATGTACTTAATAATAACGCTCTTCTATTTTTTAGAGACATTACCGATAATGTAGAAATCAAAAGTTCTGTTCATGCAATAAAAATACGTGGTTATACTGATAATCGGCCCATTGCAACTTCTCGTTTTCCTTCAAATTGGGCATTGTCTTCAGCAAGAGCTGTGGCTGTAGTACAATTGTTTGAACAAAATGGTATTGAACCAGGCCGTATGAGTGCAGAAGGATATGGCCAACATCAACCTTTTGAAAGTAATGATTCAGTTGAAGGTCGTAAAAGCAATCGCTTAGTCGAGCTTGCTTTCTCACGCTATCCTCCTGCTAGAAGTAAGTTTGAAAGAGAGAATACGGTAAGAATAAATAATATAGAAACAGCAGATGATACCAATAATTCCAATGACAACACGTCTCAAATTAGTTTAATCCGAACAGCTGATGGAACTCTTATTATCAGAGGTGCTGAATCTAATGATAGCAACGATGACACCGACGATAATGCAAGAGATAACCAATAAATAGACAGGATATTTGTTCTAAAAAAATGAAAACTTGGGTTGTAGCAAATCAAAAAGGTGGGGTTGGTAAGACTACCACGGCTGTATCTCTGGCGGGGCTTTTAGCCGATCAGGGAAAGAAGGTGTTGCTTGTTGATTTAGATCCCCATGCTTCAGCAACTCACTATTTTGATTTTGAACCTGATGACATTCAATTCAACTTATATAATTGTTTTGTAGAAGATAATTTATCCCTTAATACTGTTCAATCTAGTATTATTACCTCTGTATCAACAAATATCGATCTTATATCTGCTTCCATGGCACTTGCTACTTTAGATAAAGCTTTTGGTACTCGACAGGGTATGGGATTAAAATTAAAGCAGATATTAAATACGGTACAACAAGATTATGATTATGCTCTTGTCGATTGTCCTCCATTGTTAGGTATATTGATGATAAATGCACTAGCAGCCTGTCAGTATTTAATCGTACCTGTACAAACAGAGTTTCTAGCCATAAAAGGCTTAGAAAGAATGCTAAAAACAATTTCAATGGTTTATAATAAATCAAGCAGCAGACCACCAGTTGTGGTTGTACCAACAATGTTTGATAAACGTACCAGAGCTTCAGTTGATTCATTAAGATATCTGCGCAATAACTTTACTGATTCTATTTGGCGTTCAGTTGTACCTATAGATACACGTTTTAGAGATGCTAGCCAAAAGCACCTTACACCCTCTAATTTTGAAGCTAATTCAAAAGGGGTTAGTGCCTATCGTCAATTACTAAATGATATGTTAAAAGGAACGATTAATAGCTATGAAATTCGCTTGGAGGCAGTTTGAAAGATAAGATAGGTAATAACTTGGCTGAAGATGCCATTGATGATTACCTTAACGTATTACTAAGTTCTGAAGAACCTATGGCCTGCGAGCAGAAATTTGATTCTTCTAAGTCACTATCTGGATCCAAGCTTTACCATCTCAATACTCATCCAAACAGACAAAATAAAAATATAAGTCTTCAACCCGATACAGATAAACGCCATAATTTTGAGCGTGTTGAACGATTGTTAGATGATTTTAATCGACGCCAACATGATGATATTGATGAAGATCCAGCGATTAAACTACAAGTAAAAGATGAGTTGAAGGTTGTCTTACAAACATCTGTATTGCGTTCAGATGAAATGCAGCAAGAACAAAGTGATTCGATTGAAGAAGAAAATTCTGACATCAAAGCAGATTCTATTGATGACGAAAATATTATCGAAGCAGAGCTTGAACAAGAGCATGTTCAAGAGAAAGTCATCATTCCTGAGAATATTAATGTAGCTCGTGAAGAATGGACAAATGACCCCTTTCAAACTTTATTATTTGATGTAGCTGGAGTTAGGCTCGCTTTGCCTTTGATCAAGCTTGGCGGTATACATCGAATAACTGAAGAGATAACGCCATTATTTGGCAAGCCCAAATGGTTTAAGGGACTGATTCCTGGTCTTAATGGTAATATCAATGTTATTGATACCGCTAAATGGATAATGCCTGATAAATACGAATTGTTAAATGAAATAGATTTGGATTATAAATTCATCATTCTTTTAGGTGATACCAATTGGGGTTTAGCTTGTAATGGTGTACACAATGCCATCAAACTAGACCCTGATAATTTACGATGGCGTAAGTCCGCAGGGAAAAGGCCTTGGCTTGCTGGCATGCTAATAGAGGAAATGTGTGCTTTATTAGACGTTGATACATTGGTTTATTTGTTAAATGAAAATTTTCCTCGATAAAATTTCTGAATTTATGCATAAAACTCACGTTTCAGTCTATAGTGTAGGTATATATGTATTTATGATTTAATCAACTTGGTATGAATTGTGCAGATTATTTGTAGCGTAATGCAAATAGTCAAATATTCGACATAAAATGACTAACAGGAACATCAGTAATGGCCAGAAACGAAAGTAGTAATGACAGAGCATTAGGAAAGATTGAGTCTGAAGACCCAATGTTACAATGGGTAACCTTTAGATTATGCAATGAAACCTATGGAATTAATGTCATGCAGGTAAAAGAAGTCCTTCGTTATACAGATATAGCCCCTGTTCCAGGTGCTCCGTCTTTTGTACTAGGGATTATAAATCTTCGTGGTAGTGTTGTTACAGTTATAGATACCAATAACAGATTCGGACTTTCTACATCAGAGATAAGCGATGATACAAGAATCGTTATTATAGAGTCTGAAGAACAGGTAATAGGTATCTTAGTAGAAAGTGTTGCTGAAGTTGTTTATCTTCGTCAATCAGAAATTGAATCCTCCCCAAATGCTGGCACCGATGAAAGTGCTAAGTTTATTCAAGGTGTATCAAATCATAATGGCGTATTGCTAATACTTGTAGATCTTAACAAGTTGCTTAATGAAGATGAACGGTCGGAGTTTGATTTTTAATAATTTTTATTAAATCAGGCAAAACTATGACAATTTTAACAATAGCTCTATTACTCTCACTATCATTGGGATTAATGATTGCTGGTATACAATTAATGCGTGTTCAGAAACAACTTACTGAACAACGCAATTTAATCAAGAAAAGCTTTTCTGAACTTAATGCTAATTCGAGTGGTTCTATTGGTCTTGGACATCGTCTTCTAATCCTTGAAAAACAGATGAAGGAACTTAAAAGTCGTCATCAGGATATGGTGTCATTTGGCAGTGATGATAAATACCAAAAACGAACTTACAAACAAGCCAGCCAACTTGCACTTATGGGGGCAACCATTGATGAACTTAAAAACAGTTGTGAGTTAAGTCATGGTGAAGCTGAATTACTTTCTCATATGAATTTGACCCACTCTCACTAGTTAACCACTAATGGCTTAGTCATTGTTATTCTCTAAAGCAGGGCGAGGGGTGTAATCAGGTGGTTCAGGAGGGGTCCAATTTTCTGGTACTTTGCCCTCAAGATAGTAAGCAAAAGCGATAACTTCAGCTATTAGTAGATATAACTCTCTTGGTATTTCAGTACCAAGTTCTAGAGTAGATAACATTCTCGCCAGTACAGGATCATCATGCAAATGAATGTTGTTTTCTTTGGCAATTCGTACAATTTCTTCTGCAACATCATCAATTCCTGATGCTGTAACTTTTGGCGCTGACTTTCCATCGTAATTGAGAGCAACGGCTGTATCAATTTTCTTATCATCACTCATCACTGTTTCCTTTTGAAAATTGATAGTTTAAGTCATCAAGTTGAGCCTTCTCAACAGATAATTGTTCAAATGAAATATCATTTTCTGTTAATTTATTTTGAAAGTAATTGAGTTGATCATCAACTAGAGATACCGTATTTTCATTTTCTGCAATAAACCTAACTTGAACGGCATTGTCTGCCCAGGAAAGCATGGCTCTAATTTTTCCTAGGGGTCCTATGTCAAATTGCAAGACGATTGACCAACCAGGCTTTTTAGTCTTAGTTTCTTCATCTTCGTGTTCCTTTGAATGTTGCTTCATATAGAGATTGAAAATATCGAGCTTATTGCCATTAAATACCGGTAACTCAAACAACCATTGTTGTGGAGCAGTTTCTGGCCTTAAATTTGTTAATTGACTTAATTGAGTTCTACCAAGTGCAGATTGAGTATCTTTAAGAACTTGTTTAGTGATTGATTGGAGTTCTGTAATATTTATTTGAGCAGATCTTCCACTTGATAGTTTTATTAAACTAGAACGAATATTATTCAGTAAGTTAGCCTTTAACAACGAAGAGCTATCAGAAAGTTGTTTCTGGGCGTTTAGTATTTTCTGATCAGTCTGAGTGCTTGCTGTTAAGTTTTTGAGAGCCTCTGCTGTGTTTTTAGTTGTTGATGTGGCAGAATTTAACTTCGCTAAGTTGTATAAAGCAGTTGCTAAGACTCTATTTAAATTTGCCTTATAGTCTTTATGAATGGTTAAGCCTGCAGAAGACTTATTTAAGATATCTTTTTTAGCAATGTCTTGCTTAGCTATTCTTTTTTCTAAAAAGGTACCCGATTGTTGTATTGCCTTTTCAACTGATTTTCCGGTTTTTAGTGATTCCTTAGGGCTAATATAACGAAACATATCTTTTAATGATTCTTTAAGAGATGCAGCTAGCTTTTCAACTTGAGCACCGCCTTGGGTTCGACGAGAAGCTTTATTATCAGCGCTCCATTGATTTAACCTTATTAATTGCGAAAGTAGATTATTAAGACTTTTGTTTGCAGGTTTTTGTATTTCAAGTTGTCGATTATAGGCCCTAGTCATTTTATCTGCCAAAACTGGAAAACGCTCACTATCAGGAAGGCTAACAGCAATTTCAAATTTCATTGGCTTAGATGCAATTGGTGTTGAATTTGTCAAACCATTGTCTTTTCCAGTATCAGATACTGTCATGTTTATCGATGATTGAGATTTTGTAATGACAGCAGTTTTATCTGAAACATTAACATTCTCAGATGTTATTTTTGAATTAGATACTGGAGTGTTGGGTAGATCTTTTGAATTAGACTTAACAAGGGGGAGAGTCATTTTTGATGGAGTAGCTTGAGGAGTAATTAACCTTGTTGAGTTTGTCAAACCACTGTCTTTTCTAGTATCAGATACTGGAATGTTGGGTACATCTTTTGAATTAGACTTAAGCAAGGGCTTAGTCGTTTCTGATGGAGTAGCTTGAGATGCAATTAACCTTGTTGTGTTTGTCACACCACTGTCTTTGATGCTATCAGTTACTGTCATGTTTATAGATGATTGTGACTTTGTAATTACGGAAGTTTGATCTAAAACATTAACATTCTCGGTTGTTACTTTTGAATTTGATACTGAAATGTTGGGCACATTTTTTGGATTAGAATTAAGCAAGGGCTTAGTCGTTTCTGATGGGGTAGCTTGTGGTGCAATTAACCTTGTTGATTTAGTTTTACTTCCTTCTGTGGCTGCAATTGTCTGAAATTTATCTAGTGATTGCAACCCATCAGAAATAGTTTTTGTTAGTTGTTCATTGAGTGATGCTGCTGATGTAGATTTTATAGATTGAGCAGATAAAGCTTTGCTATCTAACATTGGATTATTAAGGAATTTTCTAGCTTCAGAGATCAATTTATTAGTATCTACCTTATCAATCTGAACTTGCTTAGTTGAATCGGTCTTTTGGTTAATAGTATTAATAATCTCTTTTGCTAAGGGCGCAGTAGCAGTTAAGTTAGTTAACTTCTTTAGATGGTCTAATTGTTTTATGTCGATTAAGGGCTTTTGTTCTACTAAAGGCTTTGAACTATCTAAAGAAAGGTTGTCCTTTAATACATTTTGTTCAGTATTGTTTTTTGAAGTTGTATTTGAACTATTAATAGCTGCTAAATCTTTAGCTGCTAGCTCTCTCGGTAAGGGTTTATTAACTAACTGTAATTCTAAAGGATTTGCAAGAGATGTTATCTTGAGTTTTACAGTTTGATTATTTACTAAATTCCACTGCTCTACAGTTTCTTTTGGTATGGCAATTCTATAGTCTTCAGTAACTAACCAATACTTATTTTCAATAACAACTAATTGTGCTTTTAGATTCTGGCCTACTCTTAAATTTTCAACAAATTGATCAGCCAAATGAGATTGAACAACAGTATTGGTTGAAGACTGCTGTATTTGATTATGAATGATCAGTACTTCTGGCATAATTAACTAACTCAATTGTTGGTATTTTAATTAAAAGTTATTATATTTAACGGCATAAGCTTGTCATTGTATAGATATTTTCTTATCCTTACGTAGCATAAACAATCTATAAGTGAAAATTAAGTAAAATGAACCAAATTAATAATTACATTCTCTCTATTCTAGTACTGATATTGTCAGGTTGTGCTTCTTCTACAGATAATTATGATGACCCCAATGATCCCTATGAGGCATTCAATCGGGCTTCCTATAGTTTTAATAAAGCCATTGATTCTGCAATACTCAAACCTGTTGCTAAGGGTTATGATGCTGTTACCCCCGAACCTGTTAAAATAGGAGTAAGTAACTTCTTCTCTAATTTAGGTGAATTACCAACCATCTTCAATGATTTATTACAGGGTAAAATTAGTGATGCGTTTTCTGACTTGGGACGATTTATAATAAATTCAACTCTTGGTCTTGCGGGACTATTCGATGTTGCTACCGATTTAGGTCTTGATGAAAACGATGAAGATTTTGGACAAACCCTAGGCGCTTGGGGTTTTGAAAGTGGCTCCTACCTAATGTTACCTTTACTGGGACCAACAACTGTTAGAGATCTTATAGGGACGCCAGCTGATGGTTATTTAACGTTTTCTGAACTAGTTGATCATATACCTACCAGGAATACGTTGTATTTTTTGAGACTAGTTGATCTCCGCTATCGATTATTACCGATTGATGCTCAGTTAGAAGATGCTTTAGATGAATATACCTTTGTTAAAGATGCTTTCTTAATGAGAAGAGAGTACCAAGTCTATGACGGAAACCCTCCCGAAGATGAAGATTTCTATGATGATTTCTATGATGATTGCGAAGAAGATTGTGATGATGATATTATCGATTAGCTTTCTTTATGAAGGAATAAAACGGAATTTAAAGGAATAGCTATATGGCTGGGTTTCATCACCATATAGCTTGATATCCGAAGTAATGGAAGTCTAACTAGTAATTCTATCTATCTTCGTTGAAATCATATTTCTGCCGTCGTCTTCTACATCAACCCTAATTACGGTAACTTTAGCTTCAAGAGGGGGCGTAACAGACGAAATTGGATGTAATTTAACATCAACCTTATCACCCTCAGATAAACTGCCTTCTGTGGTAAATGAAAGACCTCCACCACTAAGATCTTTACCAACAGCTGATTGCCAGTCACCACTATCTGCTATAGCGTAATCAACAGGTGCATTGATAAACATTCTGATGAAATCACGTTTTTCAGCATAATCTTGATCATCTAAACTCATTAGATTCCCTTATATAAGATAAACACTATTTAAATTGCCGTTTAAATTAGTTGCAATTAATTATATAGCATAGCAGGTAATAGAAAACTTTTTAGCCTGTTATTAAATATTATCGCTTAAAATACTGACTTGTTCTAGAACTAGTCTATTCTTAATAATATAAAATAAATAATTTTTCTTATGAGTGAGTATTATAAAGGGTTACTAAAATATGGGCTTAAGTGGTAATCAAAATGTTGAGTTATCTAAAGTTTATCAAATTTTAGTCGTTGATGATGACTTGGTAATACTTGAAACCATGAATGTCTATTTATCGAATAGTGGCTATGATGTATATACTGCTAGTAACGGCACTGAAGCACTCAATTCTTTTAATATGTTAAATCCAGAATTAATTATTTGTGATTTACGACTCCCTGATATCGATGGGCTCGAACTAATTGAGATCTTTAATGATAGTAGTCCAGATACTCCCATTATTGCTTTTTCAGGTTTTGGTAAGATTAAAGATGTGACTGAAGCTATAAGAAGAGGTGCATCAGATTACTTGATTAAGCCTATTATTGATTTTAATCAATTTGATAATACTATTAAATCAGCTCTTATTGAGCAATACCAAAAGACAGAAGATATTTGTCACTTTATTGCTGAGACTGAAGATAAGGCTTTTCATCTTGC
The DNA here is from genome assembly GCA_047618765.1 of Enterobacterales bacterium. GTDB lineage: Bacteria > Pseudomonadota > Gammaproteobacteria > Enterobacterales. Next base: position 10,899 of record JBLHLI010000012.1, read on the forward strand.
AAATTTGGATTCATATTCATTCGAAAATAAAGAGCTCATTCAAAACTTGAAGTTTTTAAATGATGATCCAAATACTGCAAGACAGGTTCAACTTCAATTATTACCCGAGCCCAATACAATAATTAGCAATTATAATTTACAGCATACCATTATCCCATCACCTAGCTTTTGTAATATATTTTTAGATTATTTTCAGCTTGATAAAAACTATATCTGTTTTTACATTGCTGACGTATCTATTCATAGTGACAACTCTGTCTTTGTTAACATGTTGTTAAAGAGCTTAATTAACCAAACAGTACGTAATTATAAAAAAGACTTAGATAAAGACATTATAAATCCTGCAGCATTACTTAAATATTTAAATCAGGAATTACTGAAAAGTAATGTCGGAAAATTTATCAGTATGTTTTATGGCGTAATTAGCATCAGTGAGAAGTCTCTTTGTTATTGTCTTGGGGGCTATAATCCTTTACCCATTTTAATCAATGGGACCGAGCAAATAAGCTTACTTGAAGAAGGTTTTCCCATCGGTTTATTTGAGTGGGCGGAATATGAGCAACATTACTTGAAGTTAGAAAATAATTTCAAGCTAGGAATGTTTTCATCCGGTCTGGTTGACATTTTAACCAATGGTAACAGCAGCATATCTGCAGAATGTTTAAGTACGATTTGTAAAAATGAAGATGTATCGGTTGCAGGTATTATTCAGCAACTGAGTTTGTCTACTAAAAGCTACTATCAAGATGATATGGTTGTATTTCTTATCCAACATAAATGATGGCTTTATCTTGGCTCAGATCATATATTCTCAATGAATAAAATGTTTATTTCGGAGTAGGGGTTACTCCTGTATCTATTAGAACCTATCGCTCTAAATACTTGAGTTTATCGGCTACGCCATCCCATTTCTCTGCGTCTTCAGCCGGAGCTTTTTGATCAGTGATGTTAGGCCAAATTTCTGCAAGTTCTTCATTTAGTGCTGTAAAGTGCTCCATGCCTTTAGGCACATCATCTTCTTCATAGATTGCATTTACAGGACATTCTGGTTCACAAAGTGCGCAATCAATACATTCATCAGGATTGATGACCAGAAAATTAGGACCTTCATAAAAACAATCTACAGGACAGACTTCAACACAGTCGGTATGTTTACATTTAATACAGTTATCAGTCACAACGAAAGTCATTGTTTATCTCCTGCAGTCACTTTTTTGAGTAGCTGCTATTTATCTAATTCGGCTTTAAGTGAATATATTAACTCCAAGGCTTCTCTTGCAGTCATACTATCTGGGTCACATTGTTGGATCTTGTTGCTGATACGTAAATTTCTTTGTTCAGTAGAACTGGAGTTTATCGCTTCCTCATCAGAAGTATTTGAAGCTGAGCAACCCTTATTCTTGGCAACAATCTTTTTATCGCCCGCATCATACCCTGTCTGCTCGAGAGATTCGAGTTTGTTTGCAGCATTTTTAATAACTTCTTCAGGTAATCCTGCTAGACCTGCTACTTGGATCCCATAACTTTTATCGGCGGGACCTGGTCTTGCTTGATGAAGAAAGATGATTTCATCTTCATATTCCTCAGCATCAAAGTGGATGTTGTTGACCCCATCAATAGAATCTTCAAGTAACGTTAATTCAAAATAATGTGTCGCGAATAAACTCAGACTTCGATTCTTGGTCGCTAAAGCTTCAGCACAAGCCCAAGCCAATGCCATTCCATCATAGGTAGACGTGCCTCTTCCAATTTCATCAATGATCACCAAACTTCTTTCATTAGCCTGATGTAAAATGGTTGCCGCTTCACTCATTTCAACCATAAAAGTTGATCGTCCATGGGCAATATCGTCACTGGCACCGATACGGGTAAATATTCGTTCAATGGGACCCAATATTGCCTCGCTAGCAGGTAGTGGGCAGCCACTGTAGGCCATTAAGCATAATAAAGCTGTCTGCCTCATGTAAGTTGATTTGCCGCCCATATTAGGGCCTGTAATGATTTGTAAGTGACTCTTAGCATCAAGCTGAGTGCCATTAGGAACAAAATCATTATCAATACTTTGTTCAACAACGGGGTGACGACCATTGGAAATGTTAATGCCAACTTGTAATTCAAAGATTGGTCGTACGACCTTATTCTCATCTTGATACTGAGCAAATCCAGTCAGTACATCTAGACGAGCTATGTTCTTGGCTAAATCTTGGAGTTCTAATAATTGTGATTGAATCTTTATCAGTAATTGTTCATAGAGTTCTTTTTCAAGATATAAGGCTTCGGAGGAACTTGCTAGAATTTTAGTTTCAAACTGCTTCAGTTCAGGAATAATGAAACGTTCAACATTTTTCAGAGTTTGTCTTCGATTATAATGTAAGGGCACGAGATCAGATTCTCGACGGCTAATTTCAATATAGTAGCCATGAACGCGATTGTAACCGACCTTTAAAGAGTTCAATCCTGTATTTTCTCTTTCAGTGTCTTCTAAATCTTTAAGAAATCCCGATGACTGATCGGTCATCTGACGATACTCATCTAAGTTCTTATTATAGCCTTCGGCAATGACACCACCTTCTCTAATCAAAAGAGGAGGTGATTCAATTATCGCTTCATCAAGTAGTTTATGTAGCTCGGTAAATAAATGAATATTTGAGGATAGAGTTTTATCTACTGATGCATCTATATTCATTAGAAGCTCTAGCATATCAGGTAGTATTTTAAGCGTGTCTCTTAATCGACTAAGATCTCTTGGTCGTGCTGTAAACAGTGCAATACGAGATAAAATCCTTTCTATGTCACTGACTTGTTTTAAATACTTTTGGACGTCTAAAAAAGCGCTATTATTAGCTATTGTCTCAACGGCATTAAGACGTTGCTCAATACGATTTACATCGGTAAGTGGTTGACTTAACCAGCGCTTTAAGAGCCTCGAACCCATGGCTGTCTGACATTTATTGAGTACAGAATAAAGGGTATGTTCTTCACCACCACTTAAATTTCGATTGATCTCAAGATTTCTTCTACTGGTAGCATCGAGAATAATTGTTTGTCGAATATTCTCTCTTTTTAGGGTCTTAATATGCGGCAGGGACATGCGCTGAGTAAGTTTTAAATACTGTACAATTGAACCTGCTGAACTGTGAATAAGTGGTTGTTCATCACATTCTGTAGAGTGTAGATCATGGGTTGCAAATTGTTTGCAAAGATTTCGATAACCTGTTTCGCTATCAAACTCCCAATCGGGCCTGGTACTGAATTTAAATGGTGTTTTGTCTAAGCTATTTAATACTGATTCAGCACAAAGGATTTCTTTAGCTTGAATGCGATCAAGGTCGGTGATTAGTGATTCAAGATTCAAATGCATGGAGGCTCTAAAATCGCCACAACTTAAGTTAATCCAGGCTAGTGACCAATTTCCTGAGCTATTGACTGATATAGACGCTAGGAGGGTATCTGAATTATTATCAAGTAAGGCTTCATCGGTAAGGGTGCCTGGGGTAAGTATTCTTGCAACTGCTCGTTCAACAGGTCCTTTACTTGTTGCCGGATCGCCAATTTGTTCACAAATAGCAACGCTATGGCCTTGTTTCACCAACTTAGCTAAGTATTGTTCTGCCGCGTGATAAGGAACACCACACATAGGTATTGGAGCACCATTTGCTTTACCTCTGGCCGTGAGAGAAATACCAAGGTACCTTGAGGCATTAACAGCATCATCAAAAAACATTTCATAAAAGTCACCCATCCGATAAAAAAGTAACAATTCTGGATTTTCTGCTTTGATACGTAAATATTGTTGCATCATCGGAGTGTGTGGTGATGAGTCTGTCATGTTTTTATTGTGCCTTAGTCTTTATTGTAATGATTTAACTGGCTTTTGCTTAACAGTGTAATCTCATGTGGTTTTATATTATTTATCGAGAATAGCATATTGGCATCATAAGCTAAATTAGCCCAGCCTAATTCAGGAGAAGTCTTTGCCTTTTAAACGCCCGATGTGGTTTGTATTATTTTATTTCTAAGCCATTTATTCGCAGGTTCAAAGTCTAGGTTTGTGTGCCAGTATAAATGTACATCAATATCAGGCAAACCTACGGGCAATGGGTAAATAACTAAATCGAGCAACTGAGCGTACATTTTAGCTGTTGTTTCCGTTACAGTGAGCAACATATTATTACCAATGACTACACTACAGGCTGAAAACGTATGTTGACACCTCAAAGCTATTTTACGTTGCAATCCAAGACGTGCTAATTCGAAATCCTCAATACTAGGGCCTGTTGAACGAGATGACACTAATACATGATCCTGTGCAAGATATATCTCTAAATTAAGTTTTGATTTAATCCCTGGATGATCTTTGCGTGCTAGAACCACTAATTTATTTTGCTCTAATTGAGTATGTAGAATATTGTCACTGACGGGTAATAAAGTATCTATGGCTAAATCAATGTCACCACTGGCGAGCTTATTTTCTAATTCACTACGGTTAACTCGACGACTACTTTGAATATTTACTAATGGTGCTTCTTTATTAATTCTCTGCATTAGAGGAGGTAAATAGAAGGCTTCTAAAGCACCATGTAAAGAGATAATAAAGTTTTTACGTGAGCTTAGTGGCTCAAATTGTTTCGATTGTGCTAAACACACTTGTAATTGACGCAGAGCTTCACGTACATCAGCAATAACATTATTGGCTACCGCGCTAGGTCGCATCGCATTTCCTTGGCGCACAAACAGCGGGTCGTCAAAATGATTGCGAAGTTTACTTAATGAATGGCTAACTGCCGGCTGTGATAAATTGAGAGCCGATGCGGCTTTTGTTATATTGCCTTCGCAGTAAATGGCTTCGAACACCACAAATAAATTTAAATCGACTTTCATATGATTTTCCATCCAAACTAGTCTAATAATGAACCAATGTTATGAATTTACTCTACTTTAATCTATTCACCGTATGAATAGTTTGTTATTAGATTTATTCATAAGTTTAATCTAAAGGTTAGATATAACATAGTCAAGTAGCTTGAATTCTCCTATGAATCTTAATCGGTCATTGCTTTAAGCTACGGAACAATCCAGTAGCCTTTAAAAACTAAAAGCCTTGCACTATTTATTCAACTGAAGAATAGTAGGTCATAATAACTATTCATTTGTTTTATTCTCCTGTTAAGATTAGCATAAGTTAGAGCAATAAATTGGGCCCTTAAGTAATAAATTTGAGTGTTGAAGAATGATATACGAGTGTTACTAAATTACTTTTTCAGAAAGTCCCCATAAGGATAATGACATGAATTTTGAGTATACCGATAAAGTAAAAGAGCTGATCCACCGTGTGACTGATTTTATGGATCTGCATATTTTTCCTGCTGAGCAAGAAATGCACGAACAAGTACTTCAACACCCCTGGTCAACACCACCTCTAATGGAAGAGCTTAAAGCCAAAGCTAAAGCTGAAGGACTATGGAATCTCTTTTTACCTGTCAGTTATGGCAAGTATAGTGCTGGCCTTACAAGCTTGGAATATGCTCCTCTTGCTGAAATTATGGGCAAAGTGATGTGGGCATCAGAAGT